>CAUORV010000005.1:0-27065 GCA_963507085.1 uncultured Atopobium sp. | reverse complement strand
ACCCGCATATGAACTGCCTCCCATTTCTTATGTCCAAGAAATGGGAGGCAGTTCACAGCGCTCGTAAAGGATAACTACCCCAGTAATGAAAGCACTTCTCGCTTGGTAGCCAAAAACTCTTCGCTCAAATCAAATGATGCTAGGTCAGTACCTTGACCAGCGCCTTTGCCGGAGTCTACCTTCTCCGCATCAGCGCAGCCCAGTGGCTCAACAACACCCACGATCTTGGTTACCACGCCCTGCGCGGGACTACCCGCCATTACGTAAATGCGAGAAGCCATGGCAACCGCCTCATCAACGTCGTGCGTGATCACCAACACCGAGAGACCAAACTCTTTTACAGAAGACATGAGCCACGCACGCATTTCTCGCCGTGTGAGAGCGTCTAGTGCCGAGAAGGGCTCGTCCAGCAGCATAATGTCTGAGCCAATAAGCGCCGTGCGCAGGAACGCAACGCGCTGTCTCATGCCGCCTGAGAGCTCGTGAGGCCAGCTTTGTGCCACGCGCTCAAGTCCACCGCGTTCCAGCATCTCCTGGGCCCGTGCGCGTGCCTCAGAGCGCGAGACGCCCTTCAGCTCAAGCGGAAGCGCTACGTTGTCGATGATACGCTTGCTTGGGATGAGCAAATCCTTCTGGAGCATGTAGCCGATGTGTCCCGGGTGTCCCGTGACGTCAGAGCCATGCAGCAGTACCTTGCCCTCCTGTGGCCGCAAAAGTCCTGCAAGCGCATGGAGCAACGTTGTCTTGCCGCAGCCCGAGCGACCAACCAGACAGGTAATAGTACCAGGCTGCAGCTCAATTGAGATGTCCTTGGCAACTACCTGGCCGTTTCCCCAGACTAGCGTGAGGTTACGCGCCTCAAGCGCGGGTGTGTTCTGTTGCGACTCACCTGCAGGTGCAGCTCCTAGGCTTTTCTCGCCAGAAGCGTCCATAGCAGCGCCTTCTGTTATGTCAGTAAGCTTCTTATCCAAGGTACTCACTAGTAAATCCTGCGGATGGATCAATCTTATTCTCTAGCAGCTGCTGGTTATTGAGCCAGGTGTAGAAACGCTGCCAACGGGCAGAATCAATAACGCCCCACTTCTCGGCGTCGTCAATATATTTGTCAGCCAAGAACTTCTGAGATGCTTTGACCAGGTCAGCATCAAGTTCTGGAACGGCTTTGAGTAAAATCTCTGCTGCCTCATCTGGGTTAGAGACGCAGAACTCGTAACCCTTTCTAGTAGCACTCAAAAATGCCTTAACAGCGTCTGGATTCTCTTTTGCAAAGTCATCATTTACTGCGATAACTGGCGTGTAGTAGTCAAAGTTCTGATCAATTGCTGTAAACGCAAAGTAGTTGTATGCAAAGTTCTGAACACGAGCATTTTGAACAGCCCACTGCTCGAACGCCCAAACTGCATCAAACATCTTTGCTTTTAGGCCAGATACCTCATCATCTACCTCATAAGGCACCATCTTAAGCGTTGAAGGATCTCCGCCATCAGACTCCATAACAGACCTAATGGTTGCCTGCTCAACAGGGAGATTCCACGTTGCGTAGGTACGATCATTAAGGTCACGCGGACGAACAATGTGATCCTCTTCACGGCTCATAATGCCCGAAAGATTGTGCTGAATGATAGCGGCCACCGCGGTATACGGCAACGGATTAGAAGACGAGAGACTGTTAGCAATATAGTCCTGGTAGGTAACGCCCATCTGTGCGCCACCAGCACCAATCAGCGCATCGGCGCCGTCAGCAGGTGGCTGCTGGATGGTTATCTTGAGGCCAACCTCGTCAAAGTAGCCTTTCTCCTGAGCTACATAGATGCCGGTGTGGTTGGTGTTTGGGGTGTAGTCCAGCGCAAACGTAATCTCTGTGGTACCGCCGGAATTCTGCCCAGCACCCTTGTTTGCGTTTGATGGAGCAGACGGCTGTTCAAGCGAGCAACCTGCGCAAAGTCCTGCTGTCGAGAAACCCATCGCAGTTAGAAAGCCTTTTCTTGTTATACCCTTGCAATTAAATGCGTTCATGCGCGTAATCACTTCTTTCTTTGAGTTCCATCAAAGTTATCGTGCAGATTCTTTGGCATCCTGAGAGGTATCCCAAGGAAGTGCACGCTTTTGGACAAGTTCTACGAGCTTCATCAACACCAGCGACAGCGCAGACACTACCACGATTGCCGCAAACATCCTGTCGTACGCAAACGCCTTTCTGACGCGCGTCATATACACGCCCAGTCCAGCGTCGCCTCCCAGCCATTCTGCGATTACCGCACCAATTACGGCGTAGGTCACGCTCATTTTGAGTCCCGAGAAAAACTGCGGAGCAGCAGCGGCCAACTTGACGTGCCAAAAAATCTGTACACGACTAGCTCCCATGGTGGTCATCAGGTCAACCATATCAGGATCAATTGCTTTAAATGCAGAGTTCAACGCCACGGTAATAGGGAAAAACGTTGAAATGGCCACAAGAACAATCTTTGGCAAAAGGCCATAACCCAGCCAAAGCACCAGAAGCGGCGCGATAGTCACAATAGGAATAGTCTGCGAGATAGTAACAAGTGGAGAGAGCAGTTTGTCCAGCGTTTTGAAGAAGTCCATAAGGATTGCAAGCACAAAGCCAATAAGCACTCCAATAGCCAGACCTACAAGGGATTCTAGAAGCGTAATCCCGGTATGTGTCAGAAGAAGCTGAAAATCCTTGACCAGCGCAAATACAACCTGAACAGGAGTTGGAACAAGGTAATTTGGAATAATTCCTGCAACAATAACAAGCTGCCAGAGCACAAGAAAAGAAGTAAGGGATATGGCTTGCAATGCAAACTGAGAAAGTTTTTTCATATGCCCTCCTTCTTATAGTACGTAAGGACGGCATTGGCTCCCTACGCTGGCATTGCCCAGATCAGGTTTATGGGTCGCAGCATAAGGTGCTGCCTCTCAGCCAGGCCATTTCCCAGCTCCCCGTATTTTTATTATAGCGTGGATGCCTCTAACATCAAATAAATAGTTAAACAATCCCCTAAAAGGCCGGCTAACCCAGAAGTTCTTTAAGTCCCATCTTATCTGCCTCGGTAATTTGACGTACGACCTTTGCGGGAGAGCCAACAGCAAGAGAATTATCTGGAATATCTTTAGTAACCAGGCTATTAGCACCAATAACGCAGTTATTGCCAATAGTTACACCGGGAAGCACCGTCACATTTCCGCCAAACCAGCAGTTATCTCCCACCGTGATAGGCAATGCTCGCTCATACCAAGCATTTCTCTCCTCGGCATCTAAAGGATGCTGAACGGTGTACGCCTTAAACTGAGGGCCTACAAAACTATGAGCACCAAAGGTAATAGGCGCACAATCCATTAGGTATGCACCGTGGTTAATAAAGCTGTGTGGACCAATCTTGATGTTGAAGCCATAGTCAACATGAAAAGGAGAAACTGCTGCGCTTCCCTCTCCCAATTCGCCGAGAAGTTCGGTCAAAATCTGACGACACTTTTCTTTATCGCTTGGGCGAGTCTGGTTAAACTCCCAGGCAAGATCCTTAGCACGCCAAAAAGCTGCGCTTTGTTCTGCATCAGCTTCACCACCGCACCACTCACCAGCGCTCATACGCTCAAGCTTTGATTTCTTATTTTCTGAATTGGCGGTGGTCTGCTTTGGATCAATATCGTACATAGCTAACTCCTTGTGCTTCTTTATGTAACAACAAGAAGTGTAATAAAAGAAGAGCCCCTGACGAGGCTCTTCTCAGCTAGTTTAAAGTTCTTGTAACCAACTACATTGCATCATAAACATTTACCCACTTAAGCAGGAACTCTGTTTCTTTTACACGACCGCGCGCAAGTTCTGCTGCAGCAACAATGCCAAGCCATTCGTTTACATACTGACGTGTACAGCCCTGCTTGGTGCAATAAAGATTGATGTACTTCTCGGCAAGCTCCTCATCACCATGAAGAAGCAGGTGCAGATACGTTGTAGCGCAGTCTGCAGCGCCATTACCCTGTGTTGCGTGGGCCCAGTCAAGAATTACTGGAGCGCCATCCTCGGTGAGAATAACGTTGGAAGGAACAAAGTCACCGTGGCAGACCTTAGTGTGAGGCTTCATACCGTCAAGCTTAAGCAGAAGCTCATACCTTGTAGCCTCATCAAGAATGTCTGGAATACTATTAATCATTCGGGTGAACTTATCTTTTTGGCGAGTCAGAAGTGGCGCCTTATGAGCGTGGATGGCCAGCTCAATATCAACAAACTTATTGAGGTACTCATCCTCTTTTTCTGGATGCTCCTCAATCAGCTGCCTAATTGTTTTGCCTTCAACTTTTCTGGTTGAAACAGCCCAGCAATTACCAACCTTACTGATCTCTGCAAGAGCTGGAACGTTAATACCGGCCTGTTCAGCACGAGTGAGGTTTAAAGCCTCATTCAGAATATCAGCAGAAGGCTTACTTCCGCTGAACACCTTAACGACTGTGTCTCCGTTGTCGTACACAACTTTGTTATTACGCTCGACAATTACCTTTTTATCAGCTTTGAGCTCCATAACAACCTCCAATAAGGTACTCATGCGGATACTCACTATACACCTAGTAGTATTGTCGTTCTTCTCTAACTTCTCCTGGCGAGAAGAACACTCTTATTGGTTAAACGGTTGGCAAATTCGGCGAACGTAAACATCCCCAGTTAAAACTAGAAATTGTCCTTCTAACAAAGATCCCCCACTTTCTATGAAAGTGGGGGATCTGCATACAAGGTGAATGTATGTTACTTACTGCTCTTTACGAGTGCGAGCATATGCTCCAACACCAACAAAGCCAGCACCAACTGTAGCAAACGCAACCATAGCTACAACACTTGCATCGCCTGTATCAGGTGTGCGGTGCTTACGCTTCTTACCAGGCTTCTCTGGAGTTGGAGTTGGGGTAACTGGAGTCTCGGTGTTGGTAATGGTAAAGCCATTAACCATATCACCAGTTATCTCAGAAGTGTAACCCTCAATAGCATCCTCAGAAACGGTGTAAGCAATGACGTGATTATCTGCTGCGTAAAGATTTACACCAACAAATGAACCGGTCCAATTGTTTGCCTCAGAAAGGACAAGGGTCTGACCAGTGTCAACACCATCAGCAAGCAGGTGAACGGTTACAGAATCCTTCTTTGTACCATTCCAAACCTTGGTTACTGGAACATCGCGAGTTACAGGAGCATCGGCCTTATTGGTTAAGGTAGTAACGTTACCGTTAATCTCAGGAGTCTGAGCAGTCCAACCAGTTGGAGCAGACTCCTCAAAGGTCAAAGTTACATTGTCAGGAAGTCCGGTAAAGGTGTGCTCCCAGTTATTAGCTGCAGAAAGCTCAACGGAGTCAACGCGATAACCATCAGCAACAAGATAAACAGTGAGCTTCTCTGGAATAACTGCGTCTGGATTTGCAGAAGTATCCCAAACCTTCTTAACAGTTACATCCTGAGTGCCCTCTTCACCGGTAATAACGGTACCGTTGGAACCAATACCGCCACCACGCTGTGCAGTGTTGCCATAAATGAGCAACTTAGCCTTATTCTGTGCAGCATTAATTGACTCGTGGCGTGGGTTGGATTCAAGTGCGAGCATATCGGTATTGTTGACGATATTGCTTACCTCTTCAGTGGTGTGACGTGCAGCAGCTGGATCTGCATCACCAACGATGGAAGGAAGGTTGATAGTAACAGCACCGTCCTTTGTCCAGTGAGCAGAAGCACCACCAAGCATGTAATCAGAAATAGTTGCACCGCCGCTATAACCTGCGCCGCGAACAGTAGCAATCTCATCGGCGGCACCATTTGCGGTGTTATTGAAGAAAGCTACACCGTTCTTAGAATGGAACTCTGCATCACCAGTTGGACAGAACCATGCGCCGCCACCAATAACTGTTGCAGTGTTGTCCTTAATAAGGGCGTTGTTGATATGAAGGACATAAGGAACAGAAGCAACGTAAACTGCGCCACCCTGATCATTTGCTGTGTTATTGATAATTTCGCCAGCATTAAGAGTTGCATTAGCAGATGCAATATAAATACCAGCACCAACACCCTTATCACCAAGCTGGTTGGTGTCATTACTGGTGGCCTTGTTTCCGTCAATAGAACCACCGTTCATGGTGAAGCCAGCACGGTAGATATTTGGCCAGTTATTCCATGGTGCAGCAGCATTTGAATATGGCATCTTACGATTACCAGCAACGCCTACAAACTGGTCATACGTAGCTACACCGCCACCAGCAATGCCAGCAGTATTGTTCTTGATGATGCCGTTGTTCATTACAACGTTGCCGTTCCAGGCTACATAGATACCGCCACCAGACTCAGAAGCAACATTATTAGTAATAGAGCCGCCGTTGAAGGTAAAGTCTGCCTTTGACTTAGAGTCGCCATAGTAAACATTACCTGCATACACATAGACGCCCGCACCGTCAACAGACTTGTTATTAGTGATATATCCACCACCCATAGTGGCTGTTGTTGTCTCACCATTCGGATTCAAAGCATAGAGCATCAGACCACCAGAGGAATTAATGGTAGAAGCATTGCCACCAGTGATGGTTCCGCCAGTCATAGTGAAATCAGCATTTTTTACCAAAACGCTACCAGAGTACTGATTGGTAAGAGTGGTGTTCTGAATAGTACCGTCACGAAGCTCACCCGTTGCACCATTTGCAACAGTGACTGCACCACCAAGAGCATTGTCAACCGTGCTGTCCTGAATGGTGCCGCCGGCCATAACAAACTTTGCACCAGCACCAGTGGTAAGAACTACGCCGTTATTTCCAGGTGTAGGTTTTGCCTTACCGTTTTTAATAACGCCACGAAGCAAGGTAAAGCTACCACGGTTCTCAACGGCAAATGAAGTGTTGTTGCCATCAATGGTGGCACCATCAAGAGTAACTGCGCCGCCAGAAGCAATCTTGAACATATAGAAATTAGAGCCGGTCATGGCACTTGTGATAGTTCCAGTACCCATCAGCCTAATGTTCTTATTAGCTGGAACCTGGACTGGAGCAGTAATGGTAAAGTCTGCATTTACCTGAACGATAGTCTGCGAACCATCTGCTGGAGCAGCAGCAATAGCAGCCAGCAGCTCAGCCTCTGAGGTAACAGGGGTGGTGTCTGCGAGTGCTTGCTTTGCAAGTCCTCCAACAAGCGAAAGCGCTAGCACAAATGTAGCGACGATCGCCATGCTCCAACGTGAAAGCCTTTTCATGGCAAAACTCCTTGCGCTTAGGGAGCTTGTAGTGACAAAACAATAAAACAATTAATATAAAACCGTAAAACAGTGCAACTTTAGCGTACTTTACTCTTCTTTGTCTAGCTGTTCAGGCTCTTCCGGACGATGTTTTAGGCGATCGTATTCTTCTTCGGTCAAAACATCTTCAATTCGCAGGTTAACACCAGAAACTTCAAGGCCTGTCATACCGGTGATTTTCTCGACAATAGTATGTTTAACGTCTTCAAAAATCTGAGGTGCATAAGAACCATATTTAATAAGAACAGACACGGTAACAATTAGCGAACTATCAGGCTGCACTTCAACAGTGACACCTTTAGCCGTATCAGATGCACCAAGTACATCTTGAACCCTGTTAAGCCAGTTTCCACGAGCACCCACCACGTTAGGGACATCACGAAGAGCCAACGAGACGATCTTCTCGACAACTCCACCAGAAAACGTTAGGGAATCTGCATCCTCAAGATCTGCATCGGAGGGAACATCTGTTGTTTCTTCTGCAGGAACAATTTCTTCAGAGGTGGTCTCTTGCGAATTAGTAAGCTCTTCTGCCACAGCTCTCTCCTATCTAATTTCTATCCGTAAATAAGGAACGAATCTTTGCCAAAATTGTTGCCTTTCCGTCAAAGATCTGACCAATGGCAACTCCTACCAGTACAAACAATGCAACAACCAGCATTTTAAAAAGGCCAAACGTAAACAAAAAAATTGCAAACAAGAGGCCCAAAAATCCACCAATAATGGCACCTGGATGGCCAACGACATATTTTTTGCACTGTTCTTGCATCTTTTGGAAGAAGCTTTTATCCATTGTCTTTGACCTCCTTTGCGTCTGGCTCTGAAATGCTCAATCGAATGTCTTGACCAGTCTGCTGCGCAGAAGCCTGATTGGAAGGCTGTTCATACGTTTGCTCTTCTACAATCTCTGGTTCTGGCACAACCTCTTTTGACTGCGACGAAGACGCACCTTCTTCATCTTTTGGCGAGAAGGAACTTGGCTTGATAAAAGAAAGATTGATGCTAGAAACACAAGGTCCGCACACAATAGCAAGACCAGACTGAAGCGCGTTGTAGAACTCAGAGCCCTTTGCAGTAACATCAACAGGCTCTTTAGGGAGAATATCAATCTGTACAGCTACAGAATTATTCTTAGAAATCTGCACGTTAACACGGTGAGCTAGGCACGTTCCATCTTCTTCAATGATATGTGCTGCCTGAGAAGAAATAGCATCTTTTGTGACAGAGATTGTTCCGCCCTCAACAGTGGCTACCGTGAGCTTTACCGTTTTTCTAATAAAGAGAGCTCTAAACAAAACCACTACAAGACCAAAGATACTAATAGCCGCACAAGCGTTAAGCGCAATAAGGTATGGCTTGGTGAACAAGAGGTTAGTTGCCTGATGTGTCCAAGGACCAAACCACGTTAAGGCAAGAGCTAAAAATACAAATGCACTTGCAAGAACATAAAGTATGTAGCAAAAACGCTTGAAGCCGCTCATGGCACCTCCACTTTCTTTTATATAAACAGTTTAACCCCAATACCGGACAAAAAGAGAATATAAAAACTGCCTCCCGGTGGAAGGCAGTTTTTAGTCTGTATATACCGTTAGCAGAAAACGAACTTAAGCGTTCTTCATAACAACGGAGCGAACAACTCCCGCCGCGTCGTCACAGGAATCCAGAACAGTCTCCATGCGGTCAAAAATACGAAGCCAAGCAACCGTGTGGCGACCAGGCATTTCATCACGGAACAAACGAGAGAGTGCGTTGTGGTAAATAAGGTCTCCCTCGTCCTCAACGTGACCAACGGCAATGGCCTTCTCCATAACGGTAGAATCTTTCTTGTAATCGCTCAAAACACTCAGCATCTCCTGGACCGTCTTGCATGCGCGAAGGGTAAGTTCAGCAAGCTGCATAGCCTCTTTACGAGTGTCGTCAACGTTAAAGAGATCAAGACGCTCTGCAACAGAATTCATTCCGTCAACAATGTCATCAAGACGAAGAGCCAAATCGGAGATGTCCTCGCGCTCAAATGGAGTGACAAAGGAAGCGTAAAGCTCCTTCATAATGTGCTGGACCTTCTCGTCACACTCGCGCTCGTAAACCTTCATCTGAGGAATACGCGCGGCAGTCTCAGGATAGCCTTCCATAATGACCGCATACTCTTCAGCGGTTTCTACAATTTTGTCGCCAAACTCGCGGAACATGGTGTAGAAGACGTCCTCTTTTGGCTTACCTAGCATGAATCCTCCAATAAAGTTGAGTGGTTCAATAGAACTCGTAAAAGACAGTTATACGTACTTAGAAAATCATCAGGAACAGTTTTGCAAAAAGAAAGCCAATAAGTCCGCAGCCAGGGAAAGTAAACACCCATGCTGCAACCATTTCTTTTGCAACACCCCAGTTAACTGAACGAATATTTTTTGCAGCACCCGCACCCATCATGGCGGTCATTTTTGTATGAGTTGTTGAAACAGGAAGTCCGGTTAGCGTGGAAAGCAGCAAAGATGCAGATGCCGAGAAGGACGCGGCAAAGCCCTGATAACGCTCAAGCTTTACCATTTCCATTCCGACTTTTTTAATAATCTTTCTTCCGCCAATTGCAGTACCGATAGACATAAGAGCAGCACACAGTACCTGCAGCCAAAGTGGAAACACATCTGCTCCAGCAGCTCCATGACCTGCGGAAAGTGCAATTGCAAGCATGGCAATGGACATGAACTTCTGACCGTCCTGTGCACCGTGCATAGCCGCAACAAATGCTGAGCCAACAACCTGCAAATGACCAAACATCTCATCAGCTCGCTGTCGATCAACGTTTACGCAAAGCTTGTTGATTGCTTTAACAATGATCCAACCAGCAGCAAAGCCTAGCGTGGTTGAGAAGAACAGACCAATTAAAACCTTGCTCCACTCGCCCCAGTTAACTGCACCAAAATCACCATGAATTGCAAGTGCTGCACCGGTGAGACCTGCAATAAGAGCGTGTGACTCAGAAGTTGGAATACCTAAAGCCCAAGCTCCTACTGCCCAGGTAACAATACCAACACAGCCTGCGGCAAGAGCAACAAGAGCCTCATGGTTATTGCTACCAAAGTCAACCATGCCCAGAATTGTGTCTGCAACTGCAGTTGAAATGAGGCACATAGCCACCAAACCAACAAAGTTGCATACAACACTCATGATAATTGCATGGTTAACTTTAATTGAACGAGTTCCAACAGCCTCTGCAATAGCATTAGCCGCGTCGGTTGCACCATTTACAAAGATGCATCCAAAAACAAGGACAATGACGAGGGCCAAAAATGGATTGGCAACCATCATCTCAAAAAAGTGTCCGAGGGTTATCATTCGGTACCTTTCAAACCACTTTCATAACGGGACAATGATAATCGAAATATCGTTCAATTATGTTTAAAACATTCGAACAGCTAAATAAGCGCAAGTTGTTTCTTACGCCCTGCCTTCCCTCTTATGAAAAGTGCAAACTGACCCGGGGGAGCTACCCAGTTAACCCAGAAGAGTTGCCTCAAAAGGACACCTCAGGTTACTAGGCAAGCTTTTTGATAATAGCTGCAGTAATTCTGGCGGAGCGCTCAGAAGCCTCACGCTCAAACGTCAAATAATCACCGCTTGAAGTAGTGCCGGGCTTATCGGACATAAGCCTAATCACCACAAACGGCGTGTGGTTAAGCCAAGCAACCTGGGCAATTGAAGCGCCCTCCATCTCGCAACAGTCAGCACCAAACGTTGTGTAGATGTGGTCTGCTAACTCTGATGAACTTACAAACTGATCTCCTGAAGCAACGCGGCCAGAAATAACCTGCAGTTGAGGAGCTACTTCTTTGGCCGAAGCAAGAGCATGTTCAACAAGACCCTCATCTGCTGTAAACGAGAAGACCGGAAGGCCTGGAATTTGACCAGCGGCAAAATTGAGAGGACCAACGTTCATATCGTGTTGAACCAAATCGGAAGAGATAACAATATCCCCTACCTGCAGCTCAGAGTTTAAAAGCCCTG
The DNA here is from genome assembly GCA_963507085.1 of uncultured Atopobium sp. Taxonomy (GTDB): domain Bacteria; phylum Actinomycetota; class Coriobacteriia; order Coriobacteriales; family Atopobiaceae; genus Lancefieldella. Next base: position 15,804 of record CAUORV010000005.1, on the reverse strand, counting down.
CAATACCGGTATTAATAACATGGGTAACAGTAAAGGTATCAATCAGAATCTGTGTACAAGCAGCGGCGTTAACTTTGCCAATTCCTGACTGAACAACAACTACAGGAACTTCTCCTAAAAGACCTTCGACAAACTGCATACGAGCCTGATTGTACATCCGCTTAATGGTCATCTGCTCTTTAAGCAATGCAACCTCAGGCTCCATGGCTCCAATAATGCCAATTTTCATGTTAGGCTCCTACTCCTGCTAGCCAACTGGAACCAGCCAGGGCTCGTACAATTTTGTCTCGTACACTCATTTCGCTTGCGTCATCTTTAATGTGGACATGAATGACCACCTTGATGCCTGTCTCAGCAATGCTTGATGCTTCAACTTCAATAGGAAGTGTTCTATCCAGCTGAGGCGCAGCTACCTCTTTAATAATTTCTGTAATTTCTTGTGTTACAGCATTTAGTTCAACAGTTGGCTTAAGCACTATATTTATGGGAACCTCAGTTACGTCCCATCTTGTACGATGTACCAGTGCGGTTTTATTGAGAACAGAGTTAGGGATAATATCCACTTTACCGCCGCGGTCGCGCACAATAGTAGAGCGCCAGTTCATGTCAATAACCTCACCGGAGATAGTTCCAATGCTTACCTTATCTCCAGGTTTAACTACGCCTCCCAGCATAAGACCTAAGCCGCCTACCAGGTTAGAAATAGTGTCCTGGAGACCAAAAGACAAGGCGATGGAAGTAACTCCCAAAGCGGTCACAAACGCCGTTGGCTGAATGCCAAAAACAGGCTGCAATACCGCGAGAATAGCAAACGCCCAGATGATTCCTCGGATTATGTTGACAAAGATAGATGCCGACGGCAGTTTAGATGAATCCAAAGCCTTTCTTGAGAGCTTTATTGCAAAATGCTCAATCAAAAACGCAATGAAGAATACAACTACAAAGGTAACTACCCTAAAAATAAAATCTTGTGGAGTGAGGCCCAAAATTAAGCCGTCATGCATCAACACCATGGCTATCCCTCAATTTTGACTATCGGAGCAAAGCCCTTCATGAGCTTCTTTGTCTTATTAGTGCGTGTAAACTTGACCTCAATAGTATCGCCCTGAACTGCTAAAACAACACCTGGACCAAAGGTCTTGTGAGACACCTGATCTCCCACAGCAAAGCTTGCAGAAGCGCGGGCTGGGTCCTTTTGAATAGGAGCTGGACGTGGAGCTGGGGCGCCACCGCTAGAGCGCGTACGAGAACCAAAAACGTTTCCACCATAGACTTCTGAACCACGGCCAGAGCCAAAGGTGCCATGACGGTCTCCGCGCTTGGCCCAGCCAACACCGGAAAATCCTGCGGAGCCAACACCAATAGCTTTAACGTGCTCCTGAGGAATCTCCCCCACAAAACGCGATACGGGATTAGCCTGAACAGAGCCATAGGTTCTTCTGGTAGACGCATACGTCAAATACAAGCGTTTACGCGCACGCGTAATAGCAACATAGGCCAGCCTGCGCTCTTCTTCTAGCTGAGCTGCCTCTGCCTCGTAATTTGCATGAGGGAAGATACCCTCCTCCATGCCAGCAACAAATACTGCTGGGAACTCCAGACCCTTTGCAGCGTGAATGGTCATAAGTGTTACCGCAGAGGTAGAGCCATCCAAACTGTCAAGGTCAGAACGAAGTGCCAACCATTCCATAAATGCCGGGAGCTTCTCTGCAGCAACCTGTGGATGTAGAGCTTCTTCCTGAGGTGCAGAGTCTGGCTCAGCAGCAACACCAGCAAGCGTGCCGGTAGCAGCATCAAAACCAGCCTCACTCAGCGAAGCAGCATCTTGTGCGTCAAGCGCTCCTGCTTCCCTTAGTTGTTGCAAGCTCTCAAGTGTTTCTTCAACATCGTCGTGAGACTCGTCAAACTCTGCCGCAACGCCAAAGAACTCTCGAATGTTCTCGATACGTCCATCAGCCTCAATGGTATGCTCAGCCTCAAGTGCACGAATAAGACCTGAGCGGTCAATAATTGCCTCAACTACCTCATCAAGCTCGCCGTCAATATGACGGCCGTGCTCAATAGCTGACGTAAACTCTACCAGCGCATTTCTCACCTTTGCGGTAAGAAGGCTCTCCTCCATCACACATGCTTCACATGCCGAGAAGAACGACAGACCGTTATACAGTGCATACGTCTGAATCTTCTGAATGCTTGTTGCACCAATACCGCGACGAGGCGTGTTGATAACGCGCAGCGCGGCCATATCATCATCAGGGTTTACAACAACCTTAAGGTAGGCCATAACGTCTCTGATCTCTGCACGATCAAAGAATCGAGTGCCGCCCACAATCTTGTAAGGAACACCGGCTCTCAGCAGCATATCTTCAAGAATACGAGACTGCGCATTAGTACGATAAAACACGGCAATATTGTCGTATGACGTGCCCTTATCGTGCAGTTTTTCTATCTCAGAGCCAATCCATGCGCCCTCATCACGCTCATCGGATGCCTGATACACCTGGATCTTCTCACCATCTCCTTCATCGGTGAAGAGGCGCTTTGGCTTGCGGTGAGAGTTGTGCGCAACAACTGCGTTGGCAGCCGCCAAAATATGTCCTGTTGAGCGGTAGTTTTGCTCCAGCTTAACAACAACTGCTTCCTCATAGTCTTTCTCGAACGCCAAGATGTTTTTGATGTCTGCGCCACGCCATGAGTAAATGGACTGGTCATCATCACCAACGACCATAAGATTGCGATACTTAGACGCCAAGAGCTTGGTAATTGCGTACTGAACGCCGTTGGTATCTTGATACTCGTCAACGTTGATGTAGCGGAAACGCTCCTGGTATTTAGCAAGCACGTCAGGATACTTAGAGAGCAGCTCAAACGCCTTAACCAGAAGATCGTCAAAGTCCATGGCATTGGCTTTATCCAAACGAGTCTGGAGCGCACGATACACGCGGGCTACCACGTGATCCATAGGACTTGCTGCCTGTGCCTCTACATCATCGGGATACAAAAGGGCGTTTTTAGCAGCAGAAATCTTAGAACGAATGGAGTTGAGCGGGAACTGACGGACATCAATATCCAAATCAGACAAAATAGTCTTTACCAGGCGTTTTGAATCGTCATCATCATAGATAGCAAAATTAGGACCATAGCCAAGACGCTCACCATCTTCTCTGAGCAGACGAACACACATAGCGTGGAACGTGCAAACCCACATACCGCGAATATTATTAGGCAGCAGTGCCTCAAGACGTTCACGCATCTCTGCTGCGGCCTTGTTTGTAAACGTAATAGCCAGAATCTGCCAAGGACGAACGCCTTCGTCGGCAATCATGTGCGCAATTCTAAACGTCAGAACACGCGTCTTTCCCGAACCAGCTCCTGCAAGAACCAGCAAGGGTCCTTGAGTTGTCATAACTGCCTGGTGCTGGGCAGGATTTAAACCTTCAAGATCAATCTGCATTACGCCATCCTTGTGTCAATCATTCGTAGACTAAAAGTGTACCCCGATAACCGGACATTAATTGCGATTGTTTCTGTTGCCTCCACAATAAAAAACCGGCCTTCACAAGAAGACCGGTTTATCTGCATAAACGCTGCTATTGAACTTCTACACATGTATGGCGAGAAGATCTTCTAGACCAAACGCCTGACTTAGTTCATGGAGTTTGTCTGACGGCTCTTTGCGCGAGCAACAACTGCCAGAGCAATTACGCCGCCTGCAACACATGCCATAACAATAGCGCTGAGTGTGTGGTTCTCATCACCGGTGTATGGAAGTGCAGGGCCGCCATAGTATGGGATAGCTGCAGGATTTGGAGCTCCTGGGAAGCTTGGTGTCAGAGGACCGCCAGGGTTGCCTGGAGTGCTTGGGGTACTAGGGTTTTCTGGAGTAGCAGGATTTTCTGGAGTAGCAGGGTTTTCTGGAGTTACAGGAGCAACTGGCTCTGGCTCCCACTCTGCAACAAGAACAACCTTAGGAGTGGTGGTGGTAAGGGTCACCTGGTCTCCTGCCTGATAGGTGGTGCCATCAAGCTTCCAGCCCTTGAAGACGTAGCCATCGCGAGTTGGAGCGGTAGCAGAGACAGTCTCGTTCTTAGGGTCGGTGAGAGAGTCAGCAGTGTTGCTATCAATACCAAAGTAACCGTTCTGTGCTGCAGGAGCACCAGTACCGCCGTTTGCATCGTAGCTGAGCTCATACTCCTGGTTCCAAACAGCAGTCAGGGTATAAGGGCTTCTCATGTTAAAGACCGTAGTTTCAGAAACATAACGCTTATCGCCAGCTGGGTTGTTGTTTGCATCTGCAGGAACAGCAGAAGCACCAACATAGCGGAAGTGGTTATCAACGTAAGAACGCTTCCAGAACTCAAACTTGTAACCATCGCGGACTGGCTGATCTTCAATGATGTTGTACTCTGCAAAACCATAGGTACGAGGGTTGTTTGGAGTCTTGGACTCTGTATAGGTTGCGTTGCCGTAGATGGTACCGCCATTTGCGTCGTAAATGAGCTGGTTAACTGCGGATGGCGTTGGCGTAGGTGTAGGAGTTGGGGTAGTCTCTGCTGGAATAACGTGGATGTGGTAGCCAACCCACATAAGGTGAGTGGTGTTACCGCCAACATTAGCAGGATCAGAGGAATCTCCCTGCATAGTAACAAGGAAGAATGCCGTAACAGGCTGGTTAGCAGGGGTTACCTTACGACCGGTAAACTCAAAATAGAACTGACCACCATTGTTAGTTACGGTATTGCTATTTCCGTAGAAAGCATACGTAAAGTCATAGTCAGTAGCAGGGAGCTCAGGATAAGCGCCTGCGGTGACCAGCGTAGTGGTTACACCAAAAGGAGCAAAACCAGGACGAGTAGTGGTGTAGTGAGAATACGCACCGGTGTCTCTAATGGTCTGACCAACGCGAACGACAATCTCGCCATACTGACCAGGAACAGGGGTCTGGTGGCCAGAATGCTGAGGGTTGTCTGTAAGGACCCTGGATGTATCGGCATTACCGTCAGCCGAGAAAACAGAAACCTTTACACCTGGTGTAGATGTATCAATACTGTCTGCAAATGCAAGTTTTGGTGCAGAAACTGCAAGAACTGCAACAAGCGCAAGCGCAAGCGTGCACGCAATTCTCTGAAGCGTCTTAATGTGGCGCATAAATCCTCCTGAAACTATTACACGTAATTACTTACTCTTACGACCAAAAATTAGCCGTAAGAGCATAAAGGACAAGGCAATTCTTAGTAAATGAGCCCAGAGAGATTACATATATCTTTCATAGGTTTTCCACGCTTTTTCCATATGTTTTGCGCATAAAAAGCGCGGCGAGAAACTCACCGCGCGTAAATGCATAGGTAGTAATGCTTGTAAGTCAAAAACTACTTAACAAGCAGGAAGTATGCAATAACAGCAATACCCAAAATAATACGGTACACACCAAAAGGCTTGAAATCATGCTTGCGGACATAACCCATAAGCGCACGAACCATAACCAGCGAAATAATAAAGGCTACCAGGCAACCTACACCCAGAATAACTGCCTCAGGAACGGTAAAGGTATTGCCCTTCATAAAGTAGCGCACTAGTCTCAACGCAGAAGCGCCGGCCATAGTAGGAATAGCCAGAAAGAACGTAAACTCAGCAGCCACTGCCCTCGAGCAACCAAGTGCTAAACCGCCCAGGATGGTTGCACCAGATCTTGAAGTACCTGGAACAATTGCAAGTACCTGGAATACGCCAATTCCAAGCGCGGTCTTCCAGTCCAGGTTGTCAATGTCTTGTACGCGGGCCATGTTGTCGGCAGAGGGGGCCTTAAGGGATGCTGCAGCATCTGGGCTCATGTGTTTGCCTCGGGGCACCTCAATCTTTACTGCAGCAGCGACCTTCTCGCGATGGAGCTCAAGCAGGATAAAAATGATGCCGTAGAAAATAAGAGTTGCAGCAATAACAAAAGGGCTTCCAAGATGCTCTTCAATGAAGTCATTGAGCGGCAGGCCAATTGCTGCAGCAGGAACACAGCTGACCACCACTTTTGCCCAGAGCTTCCAGGTGGAGCGCTTCTCGTCCTTGGATTTCTTTGGCGAGAAGGGATTGAGCTTGTGGAAAAATCCCACGCATACTGCAAGAATTGCACCAAGCTGAATAACTACTAGGAACATATTCCAAAAGTCTTCAGAGACATTGAGTGGTAAAAACTGATTGAGCAGCAGCATATGTCCTGTTGATGAGATAGGTAGCCACTCGGTAATACCCTCAACTACGCCAAATAACGCTGATTTAAGCGCTTCAATCCACAAAATTGCCGACTCCACTAAAACCTCCTTGGGGACTGATTACGAACCTATTGTACGCAATCCGTTCGCCCTTTCTTTTCCTACCGTTCACGGTTTTACCTAACGACTTTACTACTTTAAAAGTGCCTTGTTTTCTGCAAAGTTGGCATTTGGAGCCAAAAACAAGTAGAATTGACAACCTCGCACGAGCGGAGAGAAGCGATTATGCGTATTTTTGAGGTCAAGTGTTATCTGACCTTGCGCTTGAAGCCAGTAATGAGCGGATGGCACTAACTGCGCACTAATCGGAAGCCCCCAATCGCGGAGGTCGATTTGAACAAATATATGCGTCACAGACGCTTACCTTCATGCTCTACCCTTATGACAGCACTCCTTGCAGCAGTGCTTGTTGTTAATACCTTTTTGTTTGGCGTCTCAAGAGCTCAGGCAGAGACTCTTGAAGAGCTCCAGGCCAAGGTAGAGCAGACCAATTCTGATTACGATGCCGCCAATCAGCGTGTAGCTGAACTGCAAAAACAGATTGCAGATAATGAGGCGCGTATTGCAGAGATTGAACAGCAACTCCCAGAGCAGCGCCTAAAAGCTGCAGAGTCTATTAGAGCAATGTATCGCATGCAGCAGGGCTCTATGGGAATTATTGATCTGCTTTTATCGGCAGATAACTTTAATGATCTGATTGCTGTTGTTCAGTATCTTGAGATTATCCAAAACAAAAATTCAGATGCTATCAACCACCTGGTTGATCTTAGCAAAGAGCTTTCTGAGACTCAGTCATCTTTAAATGCACAGATGGCAGAAGCAGAGGAGCAGAAGAAGGCTGCCGAGGATGCTATGAATGCAGCAATTGCAACAAGAGAGCAATTGCAGGCAGAACAGGCTCAACAGGCAGCAGCAGAAGCAGCTGCTGCAGAAGAAGCACTAAAAGAGGCTTCTACTGAGACCACCTTTACCAACGCTTCTGGTAATACCACTGAAGTCACCACCCCATCAACTCCTTCGGCTCAAAATGTTGATTGGTCAAGCGATAAAACCAACTTTGTAAGCAGCTGGGGCGCTCGAATTGACGCCTATCTTGCTGGCTCTCCTCTTGCTGGCTACGGCTCAACCTTTGCCGAGGCTGCATGGGCCTACGGCGTTGATCCGCGTTTATCGCCTGCTATTTCTGCAGTTGAGAGTACAAAGGGTAGGTATAACTTCCTCCCCTACAACGCATGGGGCTGGGGCTCTTCAAGCTGGGGCAGCTGGGAAGAGGCTATCTGGGATCACACAGCTGGTCTTGCTGCTGGTTACGGCGGAAGGCTTTCTGTCTCTGGTGCTGCAAAGTACAACCCAGCTAATCCAAACGGCTGGTACTCGGCAGTTCTCACGCAGATGGAACTCATCTAAGCCTCTGGCCACACAACCTTTAGAGAACGTTAAAACCCCGCAGTTTACCTGCGGGGTTTTTGTTGTCGGGCACGGTTAGGCGGTGAGCACGACCATCGCCAGAATGAGGGCAAAGCCGATAAGGTCGGCAACGCTAAACGTAGTTCCAAGCACCAGTGCGGTGGTGATGGTTGCCATGACAGGCTCGATAGTACCCAGCAGGACCGCTCTAAGTGAGCCTGCGTCCTTAACACCCTGCAGGTAGAGGCCGTACGCCAAGAAGGTTCCCACCAGCACACCAATAACTACCAGCAAGATACCAAAGGCGTCCAGCTGAGGCATGTGGTTCCAGGGCTGATAAAACACGGCAATGAGCGTGCCTGAGAACAGAAAAGCTAGGCCGTTAACGGTAAAGCTTCCCCACTTCTCCATCAAAGGCTTTGGCAAAATCGAAAGAGCTGCCTGAGCAAACGCGCACATAACGCCCCAGAAAATACCTGCTGTTGGCAGGCTAAGCGTGCCTGGATTTCCTCCTGTGACCAAGAGATAGGTGCCAATAAGCGCCAAAACAATACCAAGAATCTCTCGACGACGAGGCCAGCGCCTGCCCACCACACAGACAAAGGCTAAAACGCCCAGCATGCCCAACGACTGCATGATTGTTGCGGTTCCAGAATTAGTAGCATTAACTGCATAAATATAGGCAACTTGCGAGAAAAGAATGGCAAACAAGCTAACCACAAATATTTTTGCCAGCTCTTTTGGCTTCCTGGTGACAGTTGTGAGATTTTTTCTATCAAACGCAAAAGCAGTTCCTAAGAATAACCAGCAGGCACAAAGCTCACGAATATCAATCAACCACATCGGATCAACGTGATAGGTATCAAGCAGGTATTTTGCAGCGGTTCCAAATGCGCCCCAGGAAGCTCCACCAATCAAGACAAAGAGCATTCCTCGATAGATTTTCTTCTTGTTATCAGGGGTTATTTCAGCGTCATCGCTGCCAAGTGCTTCCTCTTCTGCAGAAGCCTCTGTAGCATCTGCGGCCTTGGAAGACTCCACATCACTCTCATGAGAAATGAAACCATTCATCTGGGTATAAATCTTTCATTACAAATTACGGATACAAGTGTCACTTTTTCTCTGACGCGGTAGTATCACAATAACAAAAATCCACCTTACCCTGCTTTGTGCGGAGTCTCAAGTCTCCAAACGGTTCAAATAGGCAAGATGGTTCAAAACGGCATTAATGCTCACGTAAGTTTTCGTATAGATTGGCAGCTTATGACATCCAAGTATTCGCAGATTGACAGCGCGTTCTCTGTTGGCACGCTTCATGCAGAAGACAAGAGCTTTGAGGTAATCTCAGCTGAGTGGGTTAACGAGATTTCTGGCTACGCCTACATCTTTAAGCATGTTCCTACAGGTGCTCGCCTTATGTGGTTTGCCTGCGACGATGACAATCGCTCGTTTGCCATTGCTTTTAAGACACCTCCTGTAGACCACACAGGCGTCTTCCACATCTTGGAGCACTCTGTTCTCTGCGGATCCGATGCTTATCCTGTCAAGGAGCCTTTTGTTAACCTGCTCAAGACCTCTATGCAGACGTTCTTGAACGCAATGACCTACCCTGACAAGACGGTATACCCTGTGGCCAGCACCAATGTAGCTGACCTTGAAAACCTGATGAGCGTATACCTAGACGCCGTTCTGCATCCTGCAATCTATAAGCGCAAGCGCATCTTTGAACAGGAAGGTTGGCACCTAGAGGCTGACGAGCAGGGCAATCTGAGCTACAACGGCGTTGTCTTCAACGAGATGAAAGGCGCCCTCTCTGACCCTGATCGCGTGCTCTACGATTCTGTGAGCGAGGCCCTCTTCCCTGACACCGCATACGGCAAAGAATCCGGTGGTAAGCCTCGCGCAATCCCTGAGCTCACCTACGAGAACTTCCTGGACACCCACGCTCGCCACTACGACCTCTCTAACAGCTACACCTTCCTCTACGGCGACCTTGACTGTGAGCGTGAGCTCTCCTTCATTGCCCAGAGGTTTGCGGCTGCCGAGAAACGCGATGCAGGTGCCCCCAATCCGCTTAACCTGCAGGCACCCGTGTTGCCCGAGCCTTGCCAGGTCCGTATGAACACCACAGCCGACAACTCCAGCGTTGGCCTGGGTTACGTGCTTGGAACACCTGATCAGCGCAACAAGATGATGGCAGCAGATATCTTGTTTGACACCCTCATGGGCTCCAATGAGTCCCCGCTCAAGCGTGCAATTCTTGACGCAGAGCTGGGTGATGACTTTAGCTACTATCTCTCCGATGACCTTGCACAACCAATGCTCTTCTTGCAGCTCAAGGGTCTCAAAGAAGGAGCAGCTCAGAAGTTCCGTGACTTGGTAGAGACCACCTGCCAGAAGATTGCTACCGAGGGCATTGATCCAAAGAAGCTCAACGCGTCCATTGCACTTGCAGAGTTTAACCTGCGCGAAAATGACCAGCCTTACTCAAACGGTATTGAGTACACGCTGCGTTCGCTCTCAAGCTGGCTCTACGACGACGCACGCCCTCTGGACTACATCCGCTACGAGGACGCCATTGCCTACGTCAAAGAACTTGCAGCTCAGAAGGGCTTTGAGAAGCTGCTGCTGGAGCTCATTTGCAACAGCAAACACGCAGCTCAGGTTGAGCTGGTCCCCACAGACGAGGGAGACACTCAAGAAGAGGCTGCTGAGCTGGAGCAACTTCGCTCTACGCTCACCGATGAGGATGTCGAGAAGATCCGTGCAGAAGTTGAGGCACTCCGTTTGGAGCAAGAAACACCTGACGCTCCAGAAGACTTAGCCAAGCTGCCGTCCCTCTCGCTCAGTGATATCGGTGCAGGTAGAGAGCGTCCTGCTGGCTTTGAGGTTGAAGCTCCCCTACCGTGCATTGCACACGAACTGGACACTCACGGCATCGACTACGTCTACCATTACTTTGATTTGACCCACGCGGTTACCTTTGAAGAGCTGCCTCTTGTGGGCATTCTCGCTGAGGCGCTGGGAAAGCTTGATACGGCCACACATACTGCATCTGATCTGGACATACTTATTGAAAGCAACCTTGGTCACCTCTCGTTCTTCACTGATATCTACGACCAAGACACGCTTGACCAGGCGCACCCTGCCTTCATTGTTGCCGCAAGTGCCCTTGCCGAGAAAACCCAAGGACTTGCAAGCATTCCTTCCGAGGTTTGGTCCAGCACGCGCTTTGACGATTTGAGCCGCCTGAAGAACATCTTGATTCAGCGGCGCATTGCTCAGGAACAGTACTTTGTTGGTGCTGGTCATACTGCAGCGCAGAATAAGGCTTTGACCGCCTACTCTGCAGCTAACCGCGTAAACGATGCGCTGGCAGGCGTTGGCTTCTATGAGTACCTAAAGAACCTGCTTGCCAACTGGGATGAGCGCGCCCCTCAACTTGCAAAAGACCTGGATGCACTCACCCGCAAGATGTTCCGTGCAGACAACGTCACCGTCAGCTTTACTGGCTCCGCTCAGAGCCGCGAGGCATTCTGGCAAGCAGCGGGAGATCTTGGCCTTACGAATGGCAATGAATCGCAGGCAGGCAACGCTGCGCCAACGCTTGTTATCCCTGAGGGTAAGCTGCAGCACGTGGCGTATATCATTCCGTCAAACGTCTCCTACGTTGGTCTCTCTTATCCAAACGTTGCCCATGCAACCAATGAACAGCAGGGTAACTGGCTTATTGCCACCAGAGTTCTGGGTCTTGACTATCTCTGGAACGAGGTCCGCGTCAAGGGTGGCGCCTATGGCGTTATGTTCAGAAACTCTATTGCTGGCCTGCAGAGCTTTGTCTCCTACCGAGACCCTGCGCTTGATGCAACCCTTGACCGCTATGTTGGTGCAGGTAGCTGGCTCTCTGAGTGGACTCCAGACGCTGACGAGTTTGAGGGCTATGTAGTTGCCTCTGTTGCAGGCGTTGACGCTCCTGTTCCCGCTCGCATGCTTGCTCGCAGGCAAGACATTGAGTACTTCAACCACCGTAATCCAGAGCGCCTTCTTAAGCTTCGCGAGAAAATCCTTCACGCCCAGGTTGAAGACATTAAAGAACTGGGAAGCACCATGCCTCAAAGCTATGATGACCTCTCGGTTGTTGTCTTTGGCGCCAAGGAGGCCATTGAAGCCTCCAAGCTTGATCTTGAGGTTGTCGATCTCTTTGGTGGCCAGGAGAACTAGGCCTGGTAGCTGCAACAAAAACGCAAAAGCCCTGTCATGTATATACATGACAGGGCTTTTCTTGTAAGGCAATGCACGAAGCTAGACGTTCTTCTCGCCAGACAGCGCGACCAGGCAGGAGCCTTACTCGCTTCTCAGTGCCTGAACTGGATCGGACTTAGCTGCCCTACCTGCAGGAATAAGACCTGCAAGAAGCGTCAGAACAACGCTGATCAGAATCAAAATAAGTGCTCCGTTTATCGGCAAAATCACCAAATTGTCCACGTTAAACATGGCTTTGACCACAGCGTTTGCAGGCAAAATAAGCAGCTGCGTAATGCCAATGCCCATAACTCCGGAGATAAGGCCTTCAATAAACGTCTCTGCATTAAATACGTTGGCAATATCTCGCCTAGAAGCACCAATAGAGCGCAGAATACCAATCTCCTTTTTACGTTCAAGAACCGAGATGAACGTAATGATTCCAATCATAATGCTGGAAACAACAAGCGAAATAGATACAAACGCAATCAGCATCGCCGAGATCATATCAACAATCAGCGTGACAGAACTCATCAACGCACCAACAATGTCGGTATACGTAACTACCTTAGACTCTTCACCTGCAGCCTTTGCATCAGCGTTGTACGTATTAAGAATTTCAACAATCTTCTCTTTGCTTGCAAAGTCTTTAGGATAAATATTGATTGACGTGGGCTTATTAAGATCCGCATATCCCATCTTAGTAAGATTTGATTCATACGTTGCTGGCGTTGCCCTTAACATTGACGCGGCAATAGCTGCTAGCTGCGATGGGTCAGCATTGAGTTTAAAGGCACTTGCGAGCGTTGCTTGATCTATGTGCATAGCATTGGACATATTTGCCGCAACGCCCTGCATAGCTGTATTGAGAGCGCCTGCAATCTGATTTTGCATCCTGGAGGCAACCTGTGTCATCACGCTGGTTAACGCAGACTGCACGTAAGCACTCATAGCACGCGTAATAGCTGCATAAAGAGCACTTGCAATCTGTGATTGATAAGCACTCATAAGCCTCTGGGAAACCTCGGCCTGGACACTTGGAAGATCTGGATTGGTACCTAACTTATTAGCCAAAGCAGTAACCAGCTGTTGCTGCAGGTCATCGGTATCAACCGCAGAAGAAACCGTAGTCACAATCTGCGTACGCACCTGATCTGTTGCTAGGTAGTCTGCCATGGTCTTGCCGGGATTAGCAGCACTCCAAGAGTTCCATCCCAGAGCAATATTGCCCATGAGCGAAGAAATAGCAGCTTGTCCTCCTGGTTTGAAGTTAACAGTAATGCCAGAAAGAATCTGCTGAATGTCTGCTGCAGAGAGCTCTGGGAAAGCCGCTGCCAGCGCAGTCGGATCAAGCGAAGACGTAACAGAAGACAATACATTGCTGTCAGACAGATTAAGCTGTGACGGATCAAAGGCAGGTAACTGCACGTCAGAAAGGTCAAGCGAGGACATATCCAGCCCAGACAGATTAATTGACGAGAAGTTCAGTGCTTGCGAATTAAAGTTGAACGCTGAAGACAACACATTAGGATCAACAGAAATGAGAGAACCGATAGAAAGTCCCTCAGAAGTTTGACCGTTCTTCTCGTCCTCAAAGGTTTTACCAGTGAACACATCAACGTCCGAACGATTCATCTGGTCCTGAACAATAGGAGATGCCTCTGCATCAGAAATCATTTTCTGAGTCAGTTGTGGCGTGTAGTAAATGCCCTCAGAAAGAGCTCCTGTGGTAGTTGGGTCTTTTGCCTGAACAACACCAACAATATGCAGGTCAGGTGCGTTAGCAATGAGGTCATTCATGTACGTCTGATCATCGGATTTGTCTGTCCAGACACCAAGATTTGCGTCCCATACATAGCGCTGATAAGGCATAACCAGCTTAAAGGTTGGAGACATCAGCTGGTCGTAGGTGTACGTATTATGAGATTCTTCGATAGTGCCAGATTCTCCACTTGCAATTTTATCAACGGTAGAGCGCAGGCCAGCATAATCACGCAGGCCAAGCGTGTACTCCAAAAAGTCATCCATGGTGCCGTTTGGACGCAGTACCAGAACAGCCTCATTCCAAGCAGTGGGCCATCTACCAGCACGAACCGTATAACGGTCCTCGTAAATGGAAGGATTTCCCGGAAGCTCATTAAAGAGCGTGGTTCTTGCAAATGAGGCAAGCGGACTATAAGACGGAATCTTAGGCGACACCTTTGAGAAGGTAACATCTGGCTGCACCTGAACAGGATTAGAAGAGCCAGAGTCCGCGCCTGCTGGCAGGTAGATGAAGGGGCTTACAGAATAGCCATACGTAATAGCGCTGGCATACGTGTTAATGCCGCCACCATTATTGTCGAGAAACGCCTTCAAACTGGTCAGATCATTGGACCCGATGCTTTCTGCCTGCATCCCCAACCTATTATTGGTAGGAATAGCGCCCTCAGCGGGCTGATTTTCTAGCTTTGCAGCTTCTGCGTTTTTCTGATTCTGCGTCATCTCACTTTGTGCATCTTGTGTTTGAGAATCAGCCGAGTCAGAACTACTTCCACTTCCAGAAATAAACGAAGAAATATTAACGGACTGCTCAGAGATGGTGAGTGGATACATTGAAAGCGTATCCTCCTCAACCTTCTTGATGTACTCGTTTGTACCATTTGCCAGCGCCAGAATTGCCGCAATACCAATAATGCCAATAGAGCCTGCAAACGCTGTCATAAGCGTGCGGCCCTTTTTGGTCATGAGGTTATTAAACGAGAGACCCAGTGCGGTCAGAAGCGACATAGAGGTCTTGCGAGAAGGCTTAGCTTCTCGGCGAGCAACACTTGCAACATCAAATGGATCTGAATCCGCAGTTACCCGACCATCTGCCAGCTCGACAATACGCGTTGCATACTGGTGAGCAAGCTCAGGGTTATGCGTAACCATAATAACCAGACGGTCCTGCGCTACCTCTTTGAGCAGGTCCATAACTTGTACAGAGGTTGAAGAGTCAAGCGCGCCTGTTGGCTCATCTGCCAGCAAAATCTCTGGATCGTTTACCAGGGCGCGGGCAATAGCCACGCGCTGCATCTGTCCACCAGAAAGCTGATTTGGTCGTTTGTTTGCATGTGCTTTGAGACCAACCTTATCAAGCGCTTCAAGTGCGCGTTCGTGACGCTCTGCCTTAGGAACACCAGAAAGTGTCAATGCAAGCTCAACATTGCTGACTACACTTTGGTGCGGAATAAGGTTATAGCTCTGAAATACAAAACCAATGCGGTTGTTTCTGTACGTATCCCAATCGCGCTCTTTGAACTTCTTAGTAGAAATGCCATCTACCAGCAAATCTCCTGAGTCAAAGCGATCAAGACCACCAATAACGTTGAGCATAGTAGTCTTACCCGAGCCTGAAGGACCAAGGATTGCTACAAACTCGTTATCCCTAAAAGCAACGGAAATATGGTCCATTGCGGTTTGTTCAAATCCACCAGTGTTGTAACGCTTTGAAATGCCTTTGAGCTCAAGCACAGGTTACTTCTTTCTTGTTGGGCTATCTGGAACGCGGAGTTGTACCGTTAGTTGACTGCATCTCCGTCGGTTGCATCTGTATCAGCGGCATCGGTCTTCTCGCCAGCAGCTTTCTGAGCAGCTGCATCCTCTGCAAATGGGTCAGCGGTAACGTCTTCAATAACCTTCTGCTGAGCCCAGCTCAAGCCGTAGAGCAGGCCAAAGAGTGCCCAGAACCATGGTGCATAGAGCATGACAACCATAAGGATTGCAAAAAGTCCTCGGAGAAGAACCCAAGGAAGCACCACAATCAAAAAGAAAAAGAATGGCAGCGCAAAAAGGATTGCTGCAAGAGCGCGCAGTACAACTGCTACTGTCTTAGTTACCGAGAAGCCGGTATTGCGTGCAATAAGCAGGC
>CAUORV010000004.1:0-28238 GCA_963507085.1 uncultured Atopobium sp. | reverse complement strand
ATGTATACGTCTTTTTGACAGATTATCTGACTTAGGTGTGTTTTGAACTGCCTCCCATTTCTCGTGTCTAAGAAATGGGAGGCAGTTCACTGCGGGCTGGATGGGTTTCTCGCCTTGGATTTGGTACAGAAAAAGACGTGAGAGTTTGCCTCTCACGTCTTTATTGTTAGCTCGGTTTGCGCGCAGAATTTGTGTGCACCGGTTAGTGTGCGCAGGTAATTTGTGCAGGTAATTTGTGCAGGTAATTACGCAGCCTGCTTACTCGCTGAACTCGAGGAATGCGCGGTATCCGCGATATGCCTCAAAAATGTCGGCCTTGTTTGCAACCTCCCAAGGTGCGTGCATGGAGAGTACAGGAACGCCGCAGTCGATGACGTGCATGCCGTATTTTGCCAGCATATATGCGATAGTTCCGCCGCCACCAGCGTCAACGCGGCCAAGCTCAGCGGTCTGGAACTGGACGCCAGCGTTGTCCATAATGCGACGAATCAGTGCAACGTACTCGGCATCGGCATCGTTAGAGCCGAACTTACCGCCACTACCAGTGAACTTGTTGAATGCAAGGCCGTGACCCATGATGGCGGAGTTCTTGATTTCAAAGCTACCCGCAAAGCTAGGATCATAACCAGCAGAAACGTCGCTAGAGAGCATGTAGGAGTTAGCCATGCAGCGGCGCAGAGAAAGTGGAGACTCAAAACCGGCAAGCGCCAGGACCTCTGCCATGATGTTTTCAAAGAAGAGGGAGTTCATGCCAGTAGCGCCAACGGAGCCAATCTCTTCCTTATCGGTCAGGATAGTGACCGAGGTGCGAGCAGGAGTGTCGCACTCAAGCTGTGCAATCAAGGAAGGGTAGGAGCAGCTGCGGTCGTCGTGACCGTAGCCCAAGATCATGGAGCGATCAAAGCCCATGTCGCGAGCGGGACCTGCAGGAACAATCTCAAGCTCAGCGGAGAGAAGGTCTGCTTCCTCAATGCCGTAGAGGTCCTTCAGGATGTTGATGACGTTAGCCTTAACAGCTTCCTTTGGCTCGTCGCCCTCTGCATCAGCGGGTTTCTCGCCATTTTGGCCCCAAACAAGTGGGCGGTTGCCAATAATGAGGTCGAGCATCTCGCCCTCGATGACCTTGGAAGCAGTCTTTCCAAGTTGCTCAGCGCTCAAGTGGATGAGAAGGTCGGAGATGCAGAAAACGGGATCGGTTGGATCCTCACCAATGCATACGTTTACGACGCTACCGTCTTTAAGTGCAAGAACGCCGTGAATTGCCAGAGGAATGGTGACCCACTGGTACTTCTTGACGCCGCCGTAGTAGTGGGTGTCAAAGGTTGCCAGCTCGTTGCGCTCCTCAAGAGGATTCTGCTTGACGTCCAGGCGAGGGGAGTCGATGTGAGCACCAAGGATGTTTAGGCCCTCTTCCAGGGATTTGGTACCAATCTGGACAAAGATGACGGACTTGCCGCGAATGTCTGCATAGACTTTGTCGCCAGCCTTGAGGGTTTTACCTGCAGCGACGGCGTCAGAAAGCTTAACGTAACCTGCTGCCTCGGCAAGCTTGATAGCGCTTGCGGCGCACTCGCGCTCAGTCTTGTTCTCGGAGATAAAGTTTCTGTAGCCCTCGGTAAACGACTGGAGCTTCTCCAGGTCCTCCGAGGTGTACTTTTTCCATGCGTTTGTGGTTTCCATACCCATCCTTTCTGTAGCAAGCCCTGTGTGAGCTGCTGCTTGTTGTTGCTGTTAGGTGTGTTGCAGTGGTCGCGGTGCCGGCGACTGCTGCGACCGCGACTTAGTTGCCTCCATTGGAGCTGTTTGAGCCAGAACCGCTGGAGCCACTGTCAGAACTATTACCAGAGCCAGAGTTCTGATTGGAACCAGAATTGCTGCTTGAGCTGCCCGTTCCAGAGTTGTTGCTGGAAGAATTGCTCTCAGACGAGCTGCTTGAGCTGCTCGAGTCGCTGGTCTTTTCCGAACTAGACGAGCTGTCGGAGCTGGTGGTCTCTGATTTCTTGGAGTCAGTGCTCTCCGAAGAGGAATCCTTGGAATCAGTGGACTTGCTTGACTCGTCGGTCTTCTCGCTAGAAGAGCTGGAATCGTCTTTCTTATCCGTCGAATTGCTGGTATTCGTAGTTTTTTCCGTCACAACTGGGGTTGTGCTGACCTTTGGTCCCAGGCCAGATCCGTCGGTGATATAGCTGAGGAACATGGCATAAAGAATGACGGCAGAAATGGTAAAGATAATTGAAATAATGGTCACGATAGTCAGCGCTCTTACACGCTTGCGAGACAGCGTTGGTGTGCGATTTACCTGCGACGACTGCCCTGTACCAGAGTCAGCGTTGGGATAA
Organism: uncultured Atopobium sp.; assembly: GCA_963507085.1. Taxonomy (GTDB): domain Bacteria; phylum Actinomycetota; class Coriobacteriia; order Coriobacteriales; family Atopobiaceae; genus Lancefieldella. The sequence continues at coordinate 25,899 of CAUORV010000004.1, read as the reverse complement.
TAATCGCGAGAAGGTGCATATTGTGCTCGAGGCATATATTGTGTGCCTTCAAGCGTTGTTTGGCTGCTGTTTGGATATGCCTGCTGGTTATATTCATCGTTGTCGCCAGCGCGGAACTTATGCGTGGAGCGCCTGATAACGTTCTGGTAAATCTGCGAAGCAAGCGCCGAGGCGGCGGCACCAACGGCCACGCCAATAATCGAGCCTGCAATACCAATCTGGTTTGACAGTACAAACGCAGTCACTGCGGCAAGCGAGGTTGCCAAAATTTGGGTAATTGAGACGTCCTTAAGAAGGCTGGGCTTCTCGTCCGCTGTCTCATCTGTAGGCTGAGCAGGCGAAGCTAATCGAGTTTTGTCTGCATCAAAGTGCTTATAGCTCACAAGATGCTCCTTTCTTCGAACTGATAGCCTACCTCATTTTTGTGAAGAAGTAATGTTTCGTCGCTAAATCGCAACATCAGAGGGCATTAAGTTTCATCCAACATACAACTTCAGTGTCGGAAATGGCGAGAAGTTCTGTGAGTAACTAAGCGATTTTCTTATGCGCGTGTTTCTCGCCATGTATTTGTTAAAAACGACCGTATCAAAGGTGATGAAACAAGGTATCATTTATATGTATCAGTTTTCCGTCAAACGGAGGTTTAGCATGCTTGTAAGCGCAAAAGCCATGCTCCAGAGTGCCGAGAAGGGCCACTATGGCATCGGCGCATTCAACGAGAACAACCTTGAGTGGACCGCAGCAATCCTTGATGCAGCAGAAGAGCTTCAGTCTCCTGTCATCATTCAGTGCACCAGCGGCGCAGCAAAGTGGCAGGTAAGCTACCGCGTTGTTGCAGACATGGTTCGTCGTCTTGTTGAGGACAAGAACATCACCGTTCCAGTTGCTCTTCACCTTGACCACGGTTCATATGAGGATGCATTCAAGTGCATCGAGGCTGGATTTACTTCCATTATGTACGATGGTTCTCACGAGCCTGATTTTGAGACCAACCTTAAGCGCACCGAAGAGGTCGTAAAGGCAGCTCACGCAAAGGGCATTTCTGTTGAGGCTGAGGTCGGCGGCATCGGCGGCACCGAGGACGGTGTTACCGCTAAGGGCGAGCTTGCTGATCCTGAGCAGTGCGCAAAGATTGCTGACCTGGGTGTTGACTTCCTTGCATGCGGCATCGGCAACATTCACGGTATCTACCCAGCTAACTGGGAAGGCCTCTCCTTCGACCAGCTCAAGGCTATCAAGGAGCGCGTTGGCGATCTTCCACTTGTTCTCCACGGTGGTACCGGTATTCCTGTAGAGCAGGTTCAGAAGGCTATCTCTATGGGCATCTCCAAGATCAACGTCAACACCGATCTTCAGCTTGTCTTTGCTGAGGCAACCAAGAAGTACGTTGAGGCTGGCCTTGTCGACGACGGCAAGGGTTACGATCCTCGTAAGCTTCTGAAGCCTGGTCGTGAGGCAATTGTCGAGCGTACCAAGGAGCTCATCCGCGAGTTTGGTTCCGACGGTAAGGCTTGGAACTAACCTTCGGCATGCGCTGAGCGCGGGCGTCGATGCGATGCGCGCGATGCGACGGCGCGTTCTTGCTGCTAGTTAAAGCAACGGACCTGGATTTTCTCCAGGTCCGTTTTTTTGTTGGGCGCAGTATGCGCGAAAGACGCGCACTTAGCACGCCCTTCTCGCGAGAGGCGGTTGATGCGTTTGACGTTAGTCCTAATGCGCGCCTGAAAAGTGAAAAGATTCTGTGGATTTTGCCTAAATTTAGCAAAGAGTCTGTGGATTTGCCTGATTTTGTCAAAGATTCTGTGGCCGTTTTACAGATTCTTTTAACTTTTTAGGCAACTTTTATACAAGGAAGATTAGATTTTCGCGCCTCAGTGCATTCTCACAGAAAAATGAAAATTACGAATTTGGCGCAAATTGAATTTGACCGAAATTTGACCGAGAATACGTCGCATGGAAGGTCTAACGCTACTAGCTGGGCATTTAGGAGCAATGATTTTCTGATAGATATCCCTGACCTGCAGTTTTACAACAAATGGCGCTTATCTACAATCAGCGACTTGGGTTGCAAGTTTTTCTTAAGAAAATACTATTGGCTTATGGAATTTTATCTATCACATACAACAGCTTTACAATTATTCCGTGCTATGAGAATTAAGGGTCACGGACTGATTCACCATGACTCGCCAAGTGCCGGAATTCATACAGAGTCGTTAACTGTGGAGCTTGATCAAATCAAGAAAGAGGTATTTTCCAATCTAGGAATAATGCTGACTAATCCAATCGAATTGGTAGTTGTCGAGAAGAAAAGGACTTATCGATCGAGTGAAATAAAATTTCATACTTCGTCCCATTTTGCCCAGACATCATGTATGGAACTAACTCTCGGTAAATTAGCAATTAAAGTGGCATCACCTTTTGAACTCATGATTGAATTGGCCCAGGAACAAACGTTACTAGAAACCGTGATGCTAATTTCAGAATTTCAAGGCAGGTTTGCCATCGATCCATCTACCTCTGAATTAAGATCTAATTGGTATGAACCTGTCTTTCAAAAGACGGACTTTGAGCGTTATTTGTCTTCAGTATCTGGATGTCGCGGAATAAGGAATGCAAGATTAGCGTCTTTGTATTCTTTTGAAAATGCCGCTTCTCCGATGGAAGTAAAGCTTGCTCTTCGTGCGTCGCTTCCTATGTCTGCAGGTGGTTATGCAATTCCTAAGGTCGAGCTAAATAAGGAAGTAAGGATCCAGCAATTAAAGAGTAGGAAGCTTACGGAGAAAACAAGGGCTATTGATTTATTACTTTCAAAAGTCGACTGCAATGCAGATACAAATAGACAAGCAGCCATTGAATACAATGGAGCTGTGCATGAATTAGCAGATGTTTCGATGCGCGACTATCAACGTAATAATGAGCTCGTTTCAGCTGGCATATTGGAGTTTGTTATCGGAAAAGCTGAGTATGACGACATCATTTTTATGGATAACATGTTTAATTCAATTAGAAATCAGCTGGAAATGCCAAGAAGACACACATCACCTGATCGCAGAAAAATGGAAAGAGCTAAAAGAATTAAATTGTGGAGTGAATTAGAAAAGCTCCGTTAAAGTCACGGCAAGTGAGTCTGAGACCCTTTTAAGTTGCCTAAAAAGTGCAAAGAATCTGTAAATCTGACACAGATTCTTTAACGAAATCAGGCAAATCCACAGATTCTTTGATGCTTTTAGGCAAAAGTTACAGATTTTTTGCAGAAATCAGGCGCGCATTCGGAACACATCTGACGCACTCCTGGTGCGCTCTTCTCGCGAGAAACCCGGTGCACTCCGGGGTTTTCTCGCTGTGCAAGTCCCACCGCACACGACAATAAAGCCGCAGCTTGGACGCTTACTCAGCAGTAGGATTGTCGGCGGGGAAGACGTGCATGTTGCCTTCGTTGCGGGCGATATCCGCAAGCGTCTTGCTGTCCAGGAAACTGGAGGTCATGCGGCCAAGATCTCGCCAGATGTTGATGGTGGTGCAAGACTCCATCTGAGGGCAAAGCGTAGTGTTTGTGCAGTTCAGGCAGCTAGCGGGAGCAAGATTGCCCTCAGCTGCGCGAAGAATCTCGCCCAGCGTGTAGTCCTCGGGCTTGCGCGTGAGTCGATAGCCGCCGCCCTTTCCACGCAGGCTCTCGACGTATCCAGCCTTGTGCATCAGCGCAATGACCTGCTCAAGGTACTTGCGCGAGATGTTCTGGCGCTCGGAAACGTCGCCCAGCGAGACCCAGCCATCGTGAACGGCTAGGTCAGCCATTGCGCGAAGCGCGTACATTCCCTTTGTAGAGAACATTCCGGCCACGGCTACTCGCCGTCCTTGGCGCTTGCGGCGCTGCCGCTATCCGTGCCCTCGCCGTCCTCGGTGGTAGATGCGCTAGCTGCGGCGGAACCGCTGTTGTGAGCCTCGAGCATCTCCTCGAGCGTGTGCCATGCCAACTCAGCGCACTTAACGCGTGCAGGCATGTGTGCGATGTCGTGCAGAATGTTGGCATCTTCCAGTTGGTCAAGTACAGCCTCGTCACTCTCTTCTCCGCGAATCATGCGTCCGAAGAGTTTGCAGAGCTCAATGGCCTCTTCTGGGGTACGGTCTATCATCAGATCGCTCATGATGTCGGCGGACGCCTGAGAGATTGCGCATCCGCTACCCACAAAAGCAGCCTCGGCAATCTTTCCGTCCTCAATACGCACGGAAAACGTCAGCTCATCGCCACAAGAAGGATTAACGCCCTCGTGAGAAACGGTAGGGTTGTCCATCTGATATTTGTAATCGGGGTGAGAAACGTGGTCCATAAACTCAGCGTTATACAGGTCGTTTGCTGCCACTTATTTCAACTCCTTGTTTATTTGCTGCTGACCGCGCTGCCAAAGATCTTCCATACCTGGTTAAGACCCTCGATTAGCTGGTCAATATCGTGTTTATCGTTGTAGAACGCAACGGATGCGCGGCAGGTGCTGGACTCGTGCAGCTCAATCAGAAGCGGCTCGGCACAGTGATGACCGGCGCGAATGCAAACGTTGTTCATGTCTAGGATGCTTGAGACGTCGTGTGGATGAACGCCGCGCACGTTAAACGCCACAGCGCCCACGTGATTCTGCCCCAGTTTAGAGCCAACAATGTCAACAAAGTCCAGTGTGCACAGTTGCTGCACCAAGTACCTGGCGAGAAGTTCTTCTCGCTTCTCGATCTTTGCCATGTCCAAGCCGTTGAGGTATTCGACAGCGGCGCCGGTAGCGTAGATACCTGCGGCGTCCTGCGTGCCCGCCTCAAACTTCTCGGGAACAGGCGCCCAAACGGCGCTGGTTTCGGTGACAGAATCAATCATCTCGCCGCCGGTAAGGAACGGCGGCATGGCGTCGAGCAGCTCGGCGCGGCCCCAGAGCACGCCAATGCCCATAGGTCCGCACATCTTGTGTGCCGAGAAGGCCAACAGGTCGCAGTCAAGATCATGCACGTCAATAGGGATGTGGGGTGCGGATTGGGCGGCGTCGACAACCATGTAGGCGCCCATAGTGTGTGCGCGCTTGGCAATAGCCTTGATGTCATTGCGGGTGCCCAGTACGTTGGAGACGTGTGTGACAGACACAATCTTGGCACGTTTGGTAATCTTTGATGCGATCTCTTCTGGCGTAATCTGGTACTGCGAATTCATGCGCAGGTACACTAGGTTGGCGCCGGTAGCTTTACAAATCTGCTGCCAAGGAATGATATTGGAGTGGTGTTCCATAATGGAAATGACCACGTCATCGCCTGGCTTGAGTGCATAGCGGCCAAGACTTGAAGCAACCAGATTAAGCGCCTCAGAAGTGTTGCGCGTAAAGATAATCTGCTGGCTTTCTGACTTGCCGTTTTTATCGACAGCTCCAATGAACTTTGCAATCGAAGCACGAGCTCCCTCGATAGCTGCGGTTGCTTCCACACTCCAACGATACAATCCGCGCAGTGCGTTTGCGTTCATGGTCTCGTAGAAGCTAGACTGCGCCTCAATAACCGCACGAGGACGCTGAGAAGTAGCAGCGCTGTCCAAGTAAGCTACCTCGGGGTTTGCTGCCAGAATTGGAAAATCTGCCTTGTAAGGGTTATCGGTAATCTGAGCAACTTCTGCGTCGGTCATTACGCGACACCACCTTTGCTGGAATCGGAGCCCTCACTAGCTGCAGCTTCGTCATAGTCGTGAGCAATTTCTGCGCCCAGCTCAGCCTCGCAACGCTCAACAGCCACGCGGTGAGAAATCTCCTCAGGCGCGTTAATGATGGCATCTTCAAAGAGAGCGCGTATAAACAGCTGCTCAGCAGCCTGGCGAGAAAGTCCTCGAGCTGCAAGGTAATCAAGCTGCTCAGGGGAGACGGATCCAATGGTAGCTCCGTGGTTACCAGCAACATCGTCTTCGTCGCAGAGAATAACAGGCATGGTCTTGTTGACAACGTCGTCACCAAGAATCATGACCGTTTCAATCTCGTTACCCTGGGCATCCTTTGCGCCACGAACAAGATCGATAGTTGCGCGAAGCGTCTTCTTAGCTGCCTCGTTAAGGACGCCAGACTCGGTGAGCTGTGCACGCGTAGAGGTTCCACGCATGCGTACCAGGTGGTTGATATCAAGCGTCTCTTCGTGAGTGGCGTGATAGCGATTATTGAGGTCCAAGCGAGCTCGAGCGCCAACTAAGTTGGCGGTGAGGCCAAGACCGATAGTTGATCCACCCAAAGCGTATTGCTTAACATCAACAGCCGCGTCCTGGTGAACCTCAAGACCAACACTCTCAAGGTGCTGCTGGCCCTCGTTGGCACCAAGCATCTCAATGAGGTGCAGCTTTGCGCCAGCCTCAACCACAATGCGGGTGAGCGCAGCGCTTGTTGGGAGTGCATCGCCGGAAGCGTTCGCATCGCTAGCGTTCGCGTCGCTGCCCGCGCCGCTGTCGCCCGCGTCGCCTGCAAAAGCGGCGATAACTACAGTAGCCTCAGCGCCTTCACGCACAATAACGCCGGTGTTAGCGCACTGATTTTGAGCTGCAGAAACAGCAACAACAATAGGCTCTTCTCGCTTTGTACGAGCGGGAACGTTATAGAAATCGGACTTGAATGCCTGTGACTCTACGTAGTCAGTAACCTCTTGGCCCATTCCACACTCAATGCGCTCAAAAAGACGAGGTAGAGGCAGATATACTGTGCCTGCATCAGCGTGATTAGGGACGATAACTGACAGTGAGTTAGCGCGTAGACGGTTCCATGTCTGAGCTGCAGGAACGTTGGCGCGATTAATCAAAACGTTATCCATTAGCCAATCGCTCCTTCCATCTCAAGTTTAATCAGGTTATTCATCTCAACGGCGTACTCCATTGGGAGCTCCTTTGAGACAGGGTTTGCAAATCCGTTTACTACCATGGTGCGAGCCTCAGCCTCAGAGCAGCCGCGGCTCATCAGGTACAAAACGGTGTCGTCAGAAATACGGCCAATAGTTGCCTCGTGGCCAATCTGGGCAGTCGCATTGCGAACATCCATCTCTGGGATGGTGTCGGAGCGGCTGATGTTATCTAGCATCAGAGACTGGCACGAGAACGCTACGCGAGCGTTTTCTGCCTTGCGTCCAACGGTCACGGCTGAGCGGAAAGTGTTGACGCCACCGTCCTTGGAGATGGACTTAGTGTCAACATTTGCCGAGTTATTGGAGCCGTTGATAATGACTTTGCAGCCTGTATCCAGGTCCTGCGTAGCGCCTGCAAACGTAATACCGGTGAACTCGCAGTTAGAAGAATCGCCATTCATGATCGTAGAAGGGTAGAGGTAGGAAACGTGGCTACCAAAAGAACCCGAGACCCACTCCATCTTTGCATTGCTACCAATGATGGCGCGCTTAGTGTTGAGGTTGTACATGTTCTTTGACCAGTTTTCGATGGTCGAGTAACGCAGACGAGCGCCGTCCTTAACAAAGAGCTCAACAGCTCCTGCGTGAAGGTTTGCTGCATAGTACTTAGGTGCAGAACAGCCCTCAATAAAGTGCAGGTCAGCGCCTTCCTCAACAATAATAAGTGTGTGTTCAAACTGGCCAGCACCCTGAGCGTTCAGCCTAAAGTAGCTCTGAAGTGGGTAGTCCAGAGTGACGTTTTTTGGCACATAAACAAAAGAACCGCCAGACCATACGGCATAGTGCAGAGCCGCAAACTTGTGATCTGTTGGAGGAATCAGCTTGCCAAAGTACTCTTTAACAACAGGCTCCCACTGCGGATCGTGCAGAGCATCCTCAATGGTGGTGTAAATAACACCCTGCTCAGCAACTTCCTCGCGCATGTTGTGATAGACAATCTCAGAATCGTACTGAGCACCAACGCCGGCAAGGCTTTCTGCTTCTGCCTGCGGAATGCCCAGACGATCAAAGGTATCCCTAATATCTTCAGGTACATCGTCCCAGCTGTTTGCCTGCTGAGTCTTTGGCGAGACATACGTGGAGATATGATTCAAATCCAAACCTGCAATAGAAGGTCCCCAGTTGGTGGCCATCTGGCGCTGGTGATAGGTTTCCAGAGCCGACAACCTCATCTGGAGCATCCACTCGGGCTCTTCTTTTTTCTCGGAAATAGCACGCACAATTTCTGGCGTAAGGCCATCATCGTAGCGCTCGTAACCCTCTTCGGACTTGGTGAAGTCGTAGAGCGAGCGGTCTACATCAGCGACCTCAGATCGCTTCTTCTCGCTCACTAGTTAGCACCGCCCTCATCAGTCTGGTTCTCAAAACGCTCAAAGCCCTCGTGGTCAATCTGATTGATGAGGTCTGCAGAACCATCTGCTACCAGGTGACCCTTAACCATAACGTGAGTGCGGTCAATCTCAAGGCGCTCAAGAATGCGAGTGTTGTGAGTAATGATGAGCAGCGAGCCGTCGCAGGTCTCGCGATAGGCCTGAATGCCCTTTGAAACAACGGAGAGTGCGTCAACGTCCAAGCCAGAGTCTGTTTCGTCGAGAATGGCAAGTTTAGGCTGGAGCAGCAAAAGCTGGAGCATCTCAACCTTTTTCTTCTCGCCACCAGAGAAGCCAACGTTAAGTTCACGCATCAAGAAGCCCTGATCAAGCTCAAGCTGATCAGAAATCTGGCCAACACGCTGACGGAACTGACGAGCAGTCATCTTAAGCTCAGGGCGCATCTGTGTAATGGTGCGCAGGAATGAATAAAGAGGAACGCCAGGAACCTCAACAGGTGCCTGGTAGGAGAGGAAGATGCCCGCAAGGGAGCGCTTATCAGCAGCAAGCTCAGTTACATCCTCGCCGTTAAAGATAAGGGAACCATCGGAAATCTTATAGGTAGGATCACCCATAATGACGCGGCCAAGTGTTGATTTACCTGCGCCGTTAGGTCCCATCAGAACGTGAGCCTGGCCATCACCAATGCTCAGATCAATTGAATGCAGGATGGATTTCTCCTCGGTACCTGCAGAAATTCCGTTTACACGGAGTAGCTCAGTTGCCATAAATCTCTCTCCAAATATCTCTACGTGCAAGCACGTGATACGTTTGTGACTGGCTCTTTGGTCAGCTCTAGGGCGAGCAAAACCTTTGCGCTAGTGCGATTTTGTGACAAAGACAAACGCCAATGTCACTGACGTTTTTGTCATACCCCAAAATCCGCTAATTCATACTAAATGGTAGGAATTAAAAAGCAACCCTCACATGAGCACTTTTTCAGGTTTTCTAGAAAATAATCGGATTTTTTCATAGGTTTCAAAAGTTATAAGAGCTTTTCTGTGCCAGAGTTGCCGCTCACGGGTAAACTAGAAGCGTCTATGTTCTAACAAGGAGGATTCATGGGTCAGAGAATTCAAGGTACCGAAGATCTTTACGGCGGCTATATGCGCTCTTGGGAGCATATGCAAGATATCGCCCGCCATCTGTTTGGTACTTATGGTTTTGACCGCATTGAGACTCCTGCACTTGAGCAGGTAGACACCTTTGTTCACGGCATTGGTGAGTCAACCGATGTAGTACGCAAAGAGATGTTCCGCGTTTTTTCAGGCGCGATACTTGATGATTTGCTTGCTGCCGGCAATGAGTCCGGTCTTAAGCCTCGTCAGCGCATGGCTATGCGTCCTGAGGGAACTGCTGGTGTGGTCCGTGCTGCTGTTGAGCACAATTTTGTGCCACAGGGAGGAACTCCTGCAAAACTTTGGTACGCCGAGTCAATGTTCAGGGGAGAGCGTCCTCAAAAGGGCCGTCTGCGCCAGTTCCACCAGGTAGGTGTCGAGTGGCTTGGAGCCTCTGATCCAGCTGCCGATGCAGAGTCCATCATCATGTTGATAAAGTTTTACGAGCAGATGGGTTTCTCGCCAGCTGATATGAAGCTCATGATTAACTCCATGGGTGACGCGGAGTGCCGCCCAGCATATCGCGAGAAGGTCAAGCAGTTCATTCTTGATCATAAGGATGAGATGTGTGAGGACTGTCTTGAGCGTGCAGAGATTAATCCGCTTCGTGCGTTTGACTGCAAAAACGAGAGCTGTCACGCGGTTATGAAGGACGCTCCACTGATTTCTGACAACCTGTGTGATGATTGTCGTGCTCACTATGAGCAGGTCAAGGCATATCTGGATGCTGCAGGTATTTCATACGTTGAGGATCCAACGCTTGTTCGTGGCCTGGATTACTACACACGTACTGTCTTTGAGGTAGAGATTCCAAACGCTGGTGTTGGCGCCATTGGCGGTGGCGGTCGTTATGACGGTCTTGTTGAGCTTGAAGGTGGAAAGCCAACTCCAGGCGTTGGTTTTGCTGTAGGCTTTGAGCGTATTATGCTGGCACTGGAGGCTCTTGGTATTGCGGCTGAACCCGCAGCTCCAAGCTGTGTGTATGTTGCTTGTGCAGGTACTGAGCAGGCTCCTGTTGTATTTGATGCCGTCTTGGCACTGCGTGAGGCTGGCATTAGATGCGAGGCTGATCGTACTGGACGTTCACTGAAGGCTCAGTTTAAGCAGGCAGACAAGATGGGTGCAACACTTTGTGTGGTCATTGGCCCAGATGAGGTTGAGGCCGGCACGGTAACTCTTCGTAACATGGAATCTCATGAGCAGGTTCAAGTGCCCGCTGACCAGCTTGTTTCTGAGGTTATCACAAGACAGTAATCAATAACATTAATGTTAGATTAAGCCCTCTCATGTCTTAGGCGTGAGAGGGCATCTTATTAAGCAACTTTTACAGCAGGAAGACTTGCAGTCGCATTCGTTGTATCTTCGTCCTGCACGCGTGGCCATGCGCAGCTACGAACATCGTCAGAGCATGCGCAGCCACGGACATCGTCAGAGGTAAGGCCAAGCCAACGAGCACGATGACCGTCAATTTTTGCTGGGCGGCGATGCAGCCACAGAGAAATTCCCAGAGTCCAAAGAGGCAGCAAATAAAGGAAGCTTGCAGCTAGAAGGCTCATGGAAGGCGCGCCAATTGCAGAGAGTACCGAGATGTTTGAGATGGACCACGGTACCAGAGGAGCAAGAATTACAGCGCTATTCTCGATATCCAAAGCAAGGGCACTGGAAGAGTTTTCTGCGTTCTCGCACAGGTCGTTTGTCAGCATAATAGCCAAGGTCTGGTTGCAAGAAACCATTGAGGTAAACATGCTGGTAATCAGAACGCCAAAGAAAGGCGTGGAGTTATCGGAGAGGTCGGCTACCAGCTGGCACATACGGCGAAGCAGGCCAGTTGTCTGGAAAAGACCAGCGTAGCTTGAAGAAATGGTTACGATTGTCAAGACGTTCATCATGGAGAAAACGCCGCCACCATTTACCATGTTTGCAACGGTAGCTCCTGGAGCACGAAGGCCAAAGAGCAGGATGACAGGCAGGTCCTCAAGAGGAACTCGCTGGATGGTGACACACAGAATGCAGGCAAGTACCAGGCTAGACGCCATGGTTACAATGATATCAACCTTAAGAAGCGAGAAAACAATTACAAGAAGTGCTGGTGTAAGTGAAATCAAAGAAAGCCTAAAGGAGCGGCTCAGAAGACCAGTAACATCAGGAATAGTTCCCGTATTTGCCATAAAGAAGTCCCAGGCCACGTAGATGGCGCACGCAACAATAAAAGGTACCACGCTGGTACGAAGCATGCGGTTAATGTTCTTGGATAGATTGGTATCGGTGAGTTGCGAAACAAGGATTGCGCTGGTAGACATGGGTGAGCAACGATCACCAAAGTAGCTACCTGCAAGAACAGCGCCACCAATAAAGAACTCACTTGCTCCAATTGCCTTACCAATAGACATGCAGATGATACCCATGGTTGCAGCGGTACCAAATGCGGTGCCCAAAAGCATGGACATCATGGTGCAGAGTAAGAAGGTAGCCAGAATAAAGACAGAAGGAGAAATAAGAGAAGCAGAAATACTGACAATCTCTGGAATGGTTCCAGATGCACGCCATGCCGCACTCATAGCACCAACAACAGCAAACAGCGCAATGATTGTTTTAACTTCCCAGACAGACTCAAAGGCTGCTAAAAGAAGCTTTTTTGCAGAGATTTTGCGAGAGAGTCCGTACCCAAAAAAGAGGAAGAAACCAATGGTCAAAATAGATGTAAGGGGAAAAGATAGGGCTGTACCTACGATGAGCATCACCGCAAAGGCACTTAGTACTATTAGCTCTACCATGCATCCACTCCAAACGAATTTCTTATGTAAATAGAGTAGGCAACTAAAAAGTTGAAGTCCAACTGTTTTCAATGGTTATAATTACAAGTAATTTTTGTAATACAGTGGGAGCAAAAATGAATTTTCAAACCATGGATTATTTTGTTGCCGTTGCAGAAGAAAAGAGCTTCACCAAGGCTGCTGAGCGCCTGAGTGTAACGCAGCAAACGCTCTCGGCAAATATTGCGGCAGCAGAAAAAGAACTTGGCTCTAAGCTGCTAGAACGTACGGTCCCGCTGTCGCTCACGTTTGCGGGAGAAGAGTTCTTGCGCTATGCCCGTAGGTTCCAGGCGCAACGTCGCGCTATGGATCAAGAGTTTCTTGATATTGCAGGCAACGAACGAGGTCGCTTGCGTGTTGGCGTCACTGCTACACGAGGTCACATCATCATGCCGCGCTCCATTGCTGCTTTCCAAAAATTGCACCCAAACATTTCCATTGAGCTTGATGAGGGCGAGAATGACGAGCTGGTTGAGTGGCTCTCTGAAGGTCAGCTTGACTTGATTGTTGCAACGGTTAATTCATCGTCGTATGACCTGGTTGTTAAAAAGCTATTTGACGAGAAGATCGTTCTGGTTGTTTCTCAAGCGCTTCTTGAGTCTTTGTATGCAGATAAGGTTGACTCGGTTGTCGCGCAAGTCAAAAAGACGGGAAAGCTCACGGCCTTGGAAGCTTGCCCCTTCTTAACGGTAGGTAAGCGAGACATTGCTGGTAGTTTTGCTCGCCATGCGTTTGCCGCATCGGGCATTTCTCCCACTATCAAGGTCATGTCCAGAAACTCCGAGACGCTTTTGGCGCTTGCCATGAGAGGCGTTGGTGCGTGCTTCTTGCCATCTGAGCTAGTGGCCTCTTCTTACTACGACTTTGAAACGTCTGGTCTTCACATCATTGAGCTGGGAAAAGAGATGTCGTACTCGGTTAGTGTTGCCTGGCGACGCACCGACCACGTGTGGAGCACAATCGAGTCATTTGCCCAGGTTCTCTCTGAGCAGCGCTACGTGGTTAAGCGAGGTGAGTAGCGTGGATGCTCTTCAGTCTGACAACAACCTTGAGGTTTTGTATCAGGATGACTATCTACTTGCCGTGAATAAACCAGCGGGAATTATCGTTCATGCGGACGGTACCCATGAGCCCTCGTTAACTGAGGTAGTTTGCGAGAAACTCCACGCACTTGTGAGCTCAAGCCAGATAGACCTTTCCCAGGTCCAAGCTCTGAATCGCCTTGATAGAGAGACTACGGGCATTGTGCTCTTCTCGCTCAAAAAAGAAACACAGGCACAGTTTGACCAGCTTATTGCCTCTAAGGAACTTTCCAAAGAGTATCTGGCAGCTGTTAAGGGAGTGTTTGAGCCGAATAAACTGCTGATAGATAAGGCAATTGGAAAAGATCGGCATGACGCTCAGAAGATGAGAATCTCAGCCACAGGCAAGCCTTCTCAAACGGAGGTGCGCCTCATTAAGGTTGCATCGTCAGCGCAAAGTCAAACTCAAAGCTTGTTGCTGGTCAATTTGCTGACAGGAAGAAAGCATCAAATTAGAGTGCACCTCTCGTCACTTGGATTTCCCCTGGTAGGAGATGCGCTGTATGGAAGCGTATCTTCTTTGCAGCGAGGAGCAAAAAAGAAGCATAAAGCGCAGCAGTTAATGCTCCATGCATATCGCGTTGGATTTATTCATCCAGTCACGGGCGCAAAAATTGTGATTAAAACGGATATTCCAGAGCGATTTTCTTATTTTGGTGTCACCGAGGTGGACTTATAGTTCATACTTTAAGTCATCAACATTCATTCATTTTATGCAAATACGTTGCCCAGACGTGCATAAAGTGAACGAGGAGGGGGAGAAATGCCTGGCACAATGCGAGGTGTCTATACCAACCTGACTGAGATCCGCAGGAAGGTATTTAAAGAGGTTTCAACGCTTGCGTATGAAAAAGCAGACAAGAGCGTTGATGAAATTGCTCGTCAGATGGAAGAGCTGCCTTACAAGATTATTCCTGGTGATATTGCAACATATCGCGAGAGCGTCTTCTTGGAGCGTGCGATTGTTGGTGAGCGTATCCGCATGACTATGGGCATGCCTATGCAGGATGTTGATCAACGTGAACATATTTCTGACGGGTTGGAAGAAGCTTCTAGACCAGAAGTTTATTATCAGCCGCCTCTGATTAACATTGTTAAATTTGCTTGTAATGCATGCGAAGACAATGTGTATCGCGTTACCAATGCATGCCAGGGCTGTCTTGCGCACCCTTGTCGAGAGATTTGTCCTAAAGAGGCAATTAGCTTTGTAGATAAAAAGGCATACATTGACCAAGAGAAGTGCATTCAGTGTGGTATGTGCTTCAAGGTTTGCCCTTATCAGGCAATTCATCACCATGTACGTCCTTGTGCTGCTGCATGCGGCATGGACGCGATTGGATCTGACGAGCATGGTCGCGCAGATATTGATTACGAGAAGTGCGTATCTTGTGGTCAGTGTCTGGTCAACTGCCCCTTTGGTGCTATTGCCGATAAGAGCCAGATTTTCCAGGTAATTCAGGCAATTAATGAGGGTTATACCGTTGTTCCAATTGTGGCTCCTTCGTTTGTTGGCCAGTTTGGCAAGGGTAGCGTCGGTCGTCTTCGTGAGGCATTCAAGGAGATGGGATTTGCCGAGGTAGAAGAGGTAGCAACTGGCGCTGACCTCTGTACCGTTCAGGAAGCAGAAGACTTTGTCAAAGAAGTCCCAGAGAAGCTGCCATTTATGGGAACAAGTTGCTGTCCTTCCTGGTCTGCAATGGCTAAAAAAGAGCACCCAGAGCATGCTGACGCTATCTCTATGGCACTCACACCAATGGTTCTGACTGCTCGTCTAGTAAGAAAGCAAAACCCAGAGTCCAAGATTGTCTTTATTGGACCATGCACTGCTAAGAAACTTGAGGCACTGCGTCGTTCCGTTAAGTCAGAGGTTGACTTTGTTCTGACCTTTGAGGAGCTTGCAGGAATGATGGAGTCTAAGGGTATTGACTACACCAAGCTTGATGACGATAACTCCGACTTTGAAAACGCCTCCCATGACGGTCGTGCTTTTGCAGTGGCCGGTGGCGTAGCAGGCGCCGTAGTAAACGTCATCCACCAGAAGTACCCTGATAAAGAAGTACCTATCATGGCTGTTGACGGCCTTGCTGAGTGCCGAACTATGCTCAAGGATGCTGTTAAGGGTAAATATCCAGGTTATCTTCTTGAGGGCATGGCGTGCCCAGGAGGATGTGTTGGCGGTGCGGGTACGTTGAGTGCCGTTAACCGTGCAGCCGCAGCAGTCAAACGTTATGCAAAGACTGCTTCTTCCGACCTGGCTTCTGCGAATAAATACAACGATCTTATTCCAGAGCTTGCTGGTACTGTTTCTGCCGAGGTTGAGATTGCCGAGGTTCTTGAGGTTCAGAAGCCTGTTGAGTAGTCATATTCTCTCAAACTAAACGTAAAACGCCGGTGCACTGCATCGGCGTTTTTTGTAAGGGAATGTAGATCAATAAGGTAATCTACCAGGTAATAAAAAGGACCTGCGTTAACAGGCCCTTTTAGTTTTATCTGAGAGGTATTCAACTAAATGTTGAATATTTGTATTACTCAGACTTTTCATTCTTCATGGATGCATAGAACGTTGCATGCGCAAAAACGTCTTTAATCGTTTTTCCATTAATAAAAGGAAGAGCGAGAAATTCGTCTACCGTAGGAACTAGTTCAGAACAATCTACAAAGTGGTTTTTTGAGTTTCTGATGCTGGTGTCTTGAGCTCTCCATGCCTCAAAATTGACATCAGTGAGGTAATAAACCTGGTGTCCGACTTGCATGTACACAGAGTGATTACTGTGCAGGTACTCTACCAGGTCTTCGTAAGAAATCTGGAGAACCTCAGAACTTTTCTTGCCCATGATGCAATCCTTTCCACGTCGCTTGCGCGTAAATTATGGACGCACTTTTATAGACTATACCGCCTTCAGAATACGCTTATTCAGATGAATCGAGAGGCATAGGCAAGCGGACGTTTTTTCTCGCTCAACGGCAATGAGCGGATGGTTGCAATTTTTAGTGCTACTATTTGAGAATTTCTTGTACCATTTCTTCTGCTGTATTGCAAAGTGTGGTAGCACCTGCAGCTAGAAGCGTTTCTTTATCTCTAAATCCCCAGGTAACACTAATGCAAGGCATGCCACTGTTGTGTGCTGTTGCAACATCAACCTCGGAGTCTCCAATATAGACAGCGTCTTGAGGATCAACGCCAATTTGAGCAAGAGCGTAATGGACAGGTTCTGCATCAGGCTTTCTTTTAAGGTCATCTCGCTGACCTAAGGCAAAGTCAAATCTTCCTGGAAAGAAATTGCTCATTAAATCTGCAATGGCAAAGTCTGGCTTATTGGAAACAACAGCGCATTTAACGCCAGCTGCTCTGAGCGTATCAACCGCATCAAGTATGCCAGGATACGGAGTAGTGTTATCCAAGCTATGGTCAGCGTAGTGCTCTTTAAAACACGCAAGTACACGCTGGTATGTTTCATCATCTGTGCTTTTTGGCACGGCATCGCGGATAAGCTTTGCAACGCCGTTTCCTACCATCTGACGGACCTCATCAACGGTATAAGTAGGCATGTTGAACTGCTCAAGGGCGTAATTTGTTGCCCAAGCGAGATCAACAATGGTATTCAGAAGTGTTCCATCTAGATCGAAAACAGCGGCTTTATACATTGAGGTATCTCTCCTAGTCTATATGTATTTTGATTATACAATTCGTGAAACCAATTGCCATAAATTCACTTTTGTGAGTTTTCAATGAAGAATATTTTTTCTTGATTCTTTAAATAAGTTACATTAATATCAATATATAGATTCATTAAGTATTATTTCCTGGATGGAGGAATAAGATGAGTGGTGATTTTTCTAAGCTAGTGACCGATTTACAATCAGACTATTCATTAGCAATTGATTTTCTCGATAACCCTGCTGATTTTTTAAAAAACTACAATCTTGATGAGATTGAATACAGAGCTTTAAGTACATCAGATTATTCACTTCTAGCCGAGCTATGTGGAAGTGAGCAAGTAGCTGCGGGAGCTTTATCAGGTGCACATTCGAGTCAGTGTACTAAGACGACCCCTATAATTAAGTGAATCGAGAATACAGACATAAAATTTCATTTCTCGGGACTTCAAAGTATTATTTATTTTCAAGTCCCGAGGATAATTTTGAAAATGAGATAGTTGATTTTTCCTGTTCGAAGAATGCGAATTTATATTGCGTACTTATGGAGAAAAACAGTCTATATCATTTAATAGTATTTATAGATGGAATTGGATACAAAGATTGGAATATTTATTTTCCAGTGAGTGATATCCATTGGATTAATTTAAATATATGTCTTATTTTAGAAGATAGTTTTATATTATTTAATCCATTGAACTCAAGTTACACAATAAATAATCTGCCATTATTCCATATTTATAAAATTATATATATTAATTCTAAGATATTCATCTACTCAACCTTCTCAGAAATGAATAGTGAATGTTCTGTAAGAATGTATAATTTCTATACGAAAAAGGACTTTTTAATATGCAAGATATCTTCATATGGATTAACAAGTGATATCCAATTTTTGTCATTAACTGACGAGCAAATAAAAGCTATCAAAAAATTTATAGCTTTCCTCCCTACCTATGGTAAATGTCATTATGTTGGATTAATTAACAATCAAAAAATTGTGCTGGAATACAAACGACTAAATACTCAAATTTTAGTCAATGGAATTACTAAATGGACTGTTCCAGGATTTATACATGCTGCAGATATTTTTAAAAATTGCTTAGTTGTATTATGGTCTCATTTGATAAAGGAGCCAGAATTACGGTTGCTCAATATTAATTCAAAAGTTTATGATTTTCCAAAGAATTCTTTAGTAATTGCTTATAGAGTTGATTCAGAAACATCTCAATTTTTTTATTTTATTGAAGCCCGCCGATCAAGTGTTACTTTTCTTTTTTTACATGGTGGTCCAACTGGTCAATTTATTAATCAATATAGCTCTATATATGCTCATTTACATAAAAAGAATTTTAACGTACTACTTCTGAACTACATGGGAAGTAGTGGATATACAAGTAATTATCAGAAAGCTTTGGTTGGTAATGGGGGGAGATTAGATATCGAATTAATAAAAAAATTTATTAAGAATTATTTGCGTAATAATAAATCAAAACAAATTATCGTAGTAGGGGAAAGTTATGGAGGCTATTTGTCGGTTCTCCTTGCTAAAAAATTTAAGAATGAACAACATATTAGCTTTATATCAATATCTGGATTTGTTGATGTTCGATATCAATATTTATTTTCTCCTGCCAGGAATGTAGTTCAATCATATTTATTAAATGATTATGAGAATAATAAGTTTAATATTGATCCTGCCCAGATGGAATATAAAGATATATCAAATTTATCTTTTATTCATGGAGAAAATGACGCCTATTGTTCTATTAATCAAATAAAAAATTTTTGTAGAAAAAATAATTTCAAATTGTCAATCATTAAGGACCTTAACCATGTATTAATGACATCAAACAATAAAAAAAGTATAACTCATCTTCTTCTTAAGGAGATAAATTATAATGAATAGGAATATACATCATTCACTTATTGAAGCGTTAAATTTCTTTATCGACTCTTCAAGAGATACCATCAACTTCGAATTGTTCTATCAATTTGTAATTAAGTCATTTTATCTTAATCAAGACGAAAGATTTAGCTTATGTCAGCTACATGATTATTTGAAAAGAAATGAAGTAAATAGGAGTAAAGAATTGATGTTAATTTACATGCATAGCCTCTACATCCTTGCATTAAATGATGACTTAGCTATCTACGGGAATGATTTTAATGTTTAGAGTAGAAGATTACATTAAAAATTTCTCATTGGATGAATATGGCGTGTGGGCTTATCCAGAAAATTGCTTATATGACGAACTACCTATGAATGGAATTAAGATTCATATTTCTGCAATTCCACAAAATTCTGCATACATCTTTAACGCCGTGTATCCATTTATAAAAAGAAATAAACTGTCATTTAAAGTAATATCTTCAGATGAAATATTGATGAGACAAAATAGGGGCGAATTTGGATACTCGCAGCTCGGAAAATTTATTACTATCTACCCAAAATCACAAGATGAATTAATTCAGACTACTCAAACTCTACATGAGCTTACAATCGGATTCTCATCTATAAAGATACCTTCAGATTATAGGTACGCTAACGATTCAATTGTATATTTTAGATTCGGAGAATTTAAATCTAACGATAGTTTTATGGACAATCGCTTGAGTGTATTAAACGAGAAAACAAAAATTCCCGAAGAGCTCAGACTGCTTCAGATTGAGAGATCATCAATAGATGGATATCTGCCAATTAATTGTATTAGAGCAAGGGGAAAATCACGTGTATATTTTGGAATTATGAACAAAAATTATCAAAATGTAATAATAAAGATGTGGAATCATATTGGGGAAGAGGTAAACTTTTCTGGATTTGAATTATTCAAAAATGAATATTTATTTTTAAAATTATGTAAAAATTTTAATTTTATTCCAAATATTATTGATTCATTTTATTATAAAGATTCTTATGTAGTAGTAGAAGAATTTCTTAACGGAAAACCACTGGAAACAATCATGCAAAGCCCTATTTCTTTAAAAAAACGAAAGAATTTAATAAAAAAATTAGTTTTTAGTTTAAAAAGAATAATAAAAAAAGGCTTTTTACCTTATGATATCTCTCCATCAAATATACTTTTGGAAGACGATAAAGTTCAATTGATTGACTTCGAGTATTATCGTTTATTAAAGGATAAATTGATAAATTATAATTTTGGTACACCTGGATTTGTATCTGATCAAGTTGCTCCAGATAAGCAATGCATTTTTTCAGTCGCGATGATTAATTTTTATCTGCAGAATGAAGAAAAATACAAAGCTTACTTGAAAAATAGCATTCGTAGTATTGAAGATACTGAACTAATATACAATAAATATAGCTCAATTTTTTCAAATGATAAATTGACCTTGGAAGAGTCCTTAGATCAACTTTTTTGCAGTTTAGACAAGGAGTAGAAGGATGAATTGTATAAAAGTCGATGATTTATCTTATAGATATAAGGATTCTACAAACGGAATCGAAGGCTTTTCTCTGTCGATTAATAAAGGCGATTTTGTTGCTGTAATCGGTAAAAATGGATCAGGAAAGACAACCTTTTTAAACGTTCTGGCGGGTTTATATAAAAATTACAAGGGAAAAATTATTGTTGAAGAAGAGATACCCTTTAGAGATGTTGGAGTTTGTCTACAGAAACAATCAATCGATTGGTATTTAAATGTCTTTGACAATGTGTACCTTGGTGCAAGATTAAGTGGGCAAACATCTAGCGATGCTAAGGAAAGTACTCATAAGATCATAAATTTTCTTGGATTGTCTGAGTTTGAAAAATCTTTACCTGATGGCTTATCTGGAGGACAACAGCAGCTCCTGCAGGTTGCAAGAGCGTTGGTTCATAAACCAAATTTTCTTATTCTTGATGAGCCAACCTCCGGGCTGGATGTAATCAAAGGGGATAATTTATTTAAATATTTAAGAAAAGAATGTGATAACAGAAACTGTACGGTACTTGTTTCCTCACATGATCTTGGTTTGTTGGAGGAGTATTGTGATCAGGTTTTATTAATAGAAGATGGTAAATTAAAATTTTTCGGTAAAATTTCCGACTTCTTTTTACAGTACTCTTATGAAAAATTAGCGCGAATTACTTTTGATGGATTGTTATCGCTTAACAATCAAAGTGATTTAATGTCTTGTTGTCCTTGTTCGATTGAAGAAAATGACATAACAATACGGGAAGATTATTTTCTTAAGCTGCCTGTTCTTATCGGTAAGTTACAGGAACTTGTTTCAATAAAAAATATTACTTTTAATAATTTGACACTGAGACAAATAATTTTGGAAGGATCTGATAATGAATTTTAAAAAAGAAAGTTTTGGTCTTTCATCATTTGTCATCGTTGTAGAAACAGAGATTAATGCACTTAAGTCAAATAAACACATAATATATAGCAGCTTATTGACTCCAATTTTGTATTATGTTTTTTATGCAATAGGAATTCAGTCAACATTTGGAGATATATATTTTCATGGACAGTATATGTCCTTTTTGTCATTTGCATTTGCTGGCATTTTGATTATGTGCTTATTTCAACAAATGAATCAAAGTGTCTATAGGTTGGTTATAGATAAGCGATGGAATATTTTGCCGATTAAACTTGAGAGTGGTATTAATCCTGAGTGTTATGTGTTGGGCATTTCAACACTTCCTTTTGTAGTAACACTACTTCAATTAATAATTCTTTTGGCTATTTCAATGATTACTGGTATGCAGATAAGTCTTTGGCAAGTTATTGGCATGTTTTTGTCGCTGTGTATTTTCATTGTATTCTGGACATCAATTTTTTCCTGTATTGCATTGCTAATTAATGATTACAAACAGCGAGATTTTATTTTGAGTGTAGTAATGACGCCTTTGATTTTTGCCGCACCACTATTTTATTCTCTTGATAATGCTCCTATGATTCTTCAAGTTATATCAAGATGTAACCCACTGACATATCAACTGGAATTAATAAGAGATGTAATGATTGGATATTTTGACTGGGGATTACTGGTCTTTTTCTTAATAATTAGCATGATAGCATTGCTTTTTTCAGGAAGTGCACTAAAGAGAGTGGATTATACAAATGAAGAACATTAAGTCTCTTTTGCTTTATAAGATCAGAGCGAAGAGATAATTAATTCAAATGATTAAAGTGCTCTAATTGAATAGGAGTACAATGTTTTATCTATGAGCAAGAACGTGCCGTCTACACGTTTTTGCCGTCTTGAAGGAGCTTTCCGATTTGGCACAGGGAAGCAAAGACGAAAGGATAAAAATGGATTGTTCCTCAGAAACCCCTCAGAATTATTCCGCTCACGCAGCTGTTGATTTGCACAGCATGCATACGCATACCTGCGGAGAGCTTCGTGCAGAGCATATCGGTCAGACCGTTACGCTCACTGGTTGGGTTTGGCGTCGTCGTGACTTTGGTGGTCTGATTTTTGTTGACCTCCGTGACCGCGAAGGTTTAACTCAGATTCTGTTTGACCCAGATGTAGATGCAGAAACATTTGCAACTGCAGAGACTATTCGTCCTGAGTGGCCTGTTCTGATTTCCGGTACGGTTCAGCATCGTTCTGAAGGTCAGACCAATGAGGCTCTTGCTACCGGTGAGGTAGAGGTACTTGCTTCCAAGATTGAGGTTCTTAACACCAGCGCTGTTCCACCATTCCAAATTGAGAACCACATTGACGTTAACGAGGACCTTCGCTTGAGGTACCGCTATGTTGACCTGCGTCGTCCTCAGATGGCACAAAATCTTCGCATGCGTTCTGATTTTGCGTTTGCGCTTCGTGAGGCATTCCATAAGCGTGATTTTACCGAGGTAGAGACTCCGGCACTGTTCAAATCTACTCCTGAGGGCGCTCGTGACTTCCTGGTTCCATCCAGAATGCAGGGCGGAAACTTCTACGCGCTGCCACAGTCTCCACAGCTGTTGAAGCAGCTGCTGATGATTGGCGGTATTGAGCGCTACTACCAGATTACTAAGTGCTTCCGCGATGAGGACCTTCGTGCAGATCGTCAGCCTGAGTTTACACAGGTTGATATGGAGATGGCTTTTGTCCGCGAGGAAGATGTCATGGCTGAGCTCGAGGATATTCTGGGCGATGCATTTGCAAAGATGGGCATCGAGTTCCCAGCTCCACTGCGCAAGATTCAGTACTGGGACGCAATGGATACCTACGGCTCCGATAAGCCTGATACCCGCATTGGTATGGAGCTCCACGATGTCTCTGAGGTCTTCAAGCAGTCCAGCTTTAAGCTCTTTAGCTCTGCTGCTACAACAGAAGGCCAGTACGTCAAGGCAATAAACGTTAAGAGTGCAGGCACCTGGCCACGCTCTCAGGTTGATAAGCTTGCCGAGGTAGCTGCCGGTTTTGGTGCCAAGGGACTTGCATGGGTCGCCTTCAAAGAGGACGGTTCCGTGGGAGGTCCTATCACCAAGTTCTTCTCGCCAGAAGAGCTTGAGGCACTGCGTGCAGAGATGTCTGCTGAGGCAGGGGACTTGATTCTCTTTGCTGTGGGTGGCCGTCTGGAGACAGATGAGATTCTTGGTGGTATGCGCCTGCATATGGCAAAGGCCCTGGATGTACCGCGAGAAGGTCATGATTTCCTTTGGGTTGTTAATTTCCCACTGTTCCACTGGGATGAGGAAACTCAGTCCTATGCTTCTGAGCATCAGCCCTTTACGCTTCCTCGTGAGGATGAGCTTGACCTTCTGGACACTGACCCTCTGGCTATGGGCTCGTATACGTACGATTTTGTTATGGATGGTTTTGAGGCTGGCGGCGGTGGAATGCGTATTCACAACGCTGAGCTGCAGCTTAAGATTTTGGAGAAACTCGGCTTTACTGAAGAGCGCGCAAAGGCTCAGTTTGGCTTCTTGATGGAGGCTCTGACGTTTGGTGCACCTCCAATGGGCGGCTTTGCACTTGGTCTTGATCGCGTATGTATGTTGCTTGCAGGTGCCGATTCCATCCGTGATGTCATGGCATTCCCAAAGACTACTTCTGGCTCTGATTTAATGTCGAGCGCTCCTTCACCTGTTTCTAATGAGCAGCTCAAGGAGGTCTCGCTTCAGACGCTTCCAAAAGAGGCATAAGCAAATCAGGTAAAGCAAGATAGTTAGGTACGTGGTGTTTTAACAATGAATGATGCTTCTGTAGAAGAAAAGGCTCCATCTGCTCGTGCTGAGTTAAAGGTTATCTTGGACCACTTTGGCGCGTATAAAAAGGATTTTGTTATGTCGGGACTCTGCGTGTTTGCAGAGTCCCTACTCGAATTAGTGATTCCTGTACTCATGGCTCAAATTGTTGACCATGGTATTTTGCAAGGTAATCTTCAAACTGTTTTTGTAAACGGTACCGTTATGGTTGTCTTTGCTCTTCTCGCCATGTTTGCCGGCATTGGCTATGCGCGCTACTCAGCAAAAGCAGCCATGGGACTAGGCGCCCAACTCAGACAAGATGAATATCGCCGAATGGAAGAGTTTGCCTTTGCAAATCTTGATAAATACGATTCATCCTCTTTGGTAACGCGTTTGACTTCTGATGTAACCATTATTCAGAACGCCTTTGCAATGGGCACGCGCCCGTTTATGCGTGGACCAATTATGCTGGTCATGGGCTTGGTTATGGCGTTTATTATGAGCCCAGAGCTAGCAGTAGTGTATTTTGCCGTGCTGCCTTTCTTGGCCATTGCGCTCTTCTTTATTGTGAAGCGCGTTGGTCCTTTGTACCGCGTTATGCAAGGCGCAATGGATAAGCTTAACGAGGCACTGCAGGAAGACTTTGCTGCGGTGCGCGCAATCAAGGCATATGTCCGTGAAGGATACGTCTCCGAGCGCTTTGAAAAAGTTAATACCCAGTATGCGCAGACTGCTACAAAGACCTTTGGAACGTCCGTCTTAAACCTACCTATTTTCCAGGCCTCAATGTATGTCACTAACGTGGCCATTCTTTGGTTTGGCGGCCAGATGATTATGGCTGGTAGATTGGGAGTTGGTGAGCTTACGGGCTTCATGAGTTACGTGCTGCTTATCATGAATTCTCTTATGATGATTTCTGGCGTCTTTCTTCTAGCTGCTCGTGCTATTACCAGCGTGCGTCGAATCGGAGAGATTCTTTCCGAAGAGCCTGTTATTAAGTCTCCGGAGCACGGAATCACCTCAGTTACAACAGGCGCGGTCCGCTTTGAAAACGTATCTTTCAAGTACAGCCAGAGCGCAGAAGAGGACGTCCTTGAAGATATCAATCTCTCGTTTGCGCCAGGTTCTACCGTTGGTATTCTCGGCGGCACCGGCTCCGGAAAAACCACTCTTATCCAGCTGATTGCGCGCCTGTACGATGCAACTGAAGGTGCTGTGTTTGTTGGCGAGAATGACGTCCGCTCCTATGATCTTGTTTCACTTCGTGATGCGGTGTCTGTTGTCCTTCAGAAAAATGTACTGTTCAGCGGTACCGTCCGCGACAACCTGCTCTGGGGTGACCCTAACGCAACTGATGAGGAGCTGCTCCATGCATGCTCTATTGCATGTGTTGATGAGTTTCTTGACAGGATTGGTGGCTTGGACGGAGACCTTGGCCAGGGTGGTGTCAATGTTTCTGGTGGTCAGAAGCAGCGTCTTTGTATTGCGCGCGCGCTTTTAAAGAAGCCTAAAATCATCATTTTTGATGACTCTACCAGTGCAGTTGATACAGCAACCGACGCAAAGATTCGTGCTGGCCTTGCTGAACTTTCTGACATGACAAAAATCATCATTGCTCAGCGCGTGAATTCGGTTATGGACTCAGATCAGATTGTCGTTCTTGATAACGGTAGGGTCCACATGACCGGCACTGACGCAGAACTTCTCGCCAAGAGTCCTATCTATAGAGAGTTGTATGAGTCACAGGTTGGCGGTAGTCAGTCAGATATTGACGCTGCTGGTAGGGAGGTGTCACATGGCTAATCGCGCAGGAGGAGCACGTCCT
>CAUORV010000003.1:0-28965 GCA_963507085.1 uncultured Atopobium sp. | reverse complement strand
TAATACTCATCGTCGTAGTACTCATCGTCCTGACCACCACGAAGCTTTGCTCTTAGCGTATCAAGAATGCTCATCATTGTGCCTTTCTGTAACGCACGTAACTTCTTACTACTGTATCAAAAACTTGCAACTATTTTAGTGCCCACTCAACGTATAGGCTGGGTCAAACAATACTCGACCCAGACGGATAGTCGTAGAACCCTCTTCAATGGCATACGTAAAGTCATCACTCATGCCACAAGAAAGAACATCTAACTTCAAACCAACTTGTTGGCTCAAGCGATCACGCAATTCTCGAAGTCCTGAGAATGTTCTCTTGGCGCGCTCTGAATCATCTTTTGGTGCCATAGTCATCAGACCCACAACAGAAATGTGAGGAAGATCAACAATCTTTTGAATAGACTCTGACACTTCTTCTGGCGAGAAACCCGATTTTGAGGCTTCAGCGGAGACGTTTACCTCAAGTAGAACAGACTCCTCAGTACCCTTTACCTCAGCACGCTTTGAAACCGCCTCTGCAAGGTGCTCGGAAGAAATTGAATGAATGTAGCGAACCTTACCAACTACCTGGTTAATCTTGTTCTTCTGAAGATTACCAATCATGTCAAAAGATATCTCAGACGCAAAAGGAGTTTCAGATAAACATGTCAGTTTATGTGTCAGCTCTTGTGGGCGATTCTCGCCAAAAACCCTATAGCCCGCCTTATAAGCTGCAAGAACAGCCTCAACAGGAACAGTTTTAGAGACAGCCACAATTTCAATCTCAGAGGCGCTTCTGCCGGACTTTTTTGCAGCATCCGCCACAAGTGACTCAATCTGAGCTCTACGAGCCTTTATAAACTCAAGATATTCGTCTGAATCGTACGTCATAGCCATCATCTCTTGCGGTGAATACATCAATATCTTACGTAATGTTTAACGACTTTTGTCATAGGCCTAAACGCCTTCTCCGATAGCGCTAAACGTCTTCTACCCTACTTTGACGCCATGTAAGCAACAGCCGCGTGTCTTCCGCACTTGCCATGCTCTGCTCGGTACGAGAAGAACCGCTCAGTTGTAGAGGCGGTCGAGTCAGTAACCTCTTCGATAGCAGACGCGCGTACACCAGCATCTACCAGTGCAGCTCTGACTGCATATCCAAGATCTAAGTACCTCTCGCCAGATGCACGGTCTACAACGCCAGGACCAAACTCTTGTGAGAACATCTGAATGAGCTCTGGAGAAACCTCGTAGTCAGCGCTGCCAATGTGCGGACCAATGTAGGCCTTGACCTCGGAAGACTTGGCGCCAGTTGCCTGGCAAAGCGCCTCGGTTGCGCGCGCAGAAATGCGGGCAATTGTGCCTTTCCAGCCAGAATGCGCCACCGCAAATCCGCCGGGAGCTACAAGAATTACCGGCACACAATCGGCAAACGCCAACATCACAGGCGTATTTTGAACCGTACATACTATGGCGTCTGCACCAGCTTCTGCCTCAGCTTTAGCCACCTCAAAAGCCTCTGATGTATTGGAAGTAAGGCAAACTACCTTGCTTCCGTGCACCTGATGAGGAATAAGGAGTTGCGAGAAAAGCTCACCAGCTCCAAGAGCCTCTAAGACCAGCTGGCGGTTCTTTTGCACCTGTTGCAGATTGTCTCCACACCTACTGCCCAGATTGAGGGAGCTAAACTCCCCTTCTGAAAAACCGCCAGTACGCTCAGTAAATGCGAGCGTGACCCCGCATGGAACCTCAGGATCCATGAGCAGGGTCACGCCGTGTAAGCACTGTCTATTCAGCGCGCACATATTTAGATACGGCTACGCTTAAGAAAGTCTGGAATATCAAACTCTTTCTCATTAGAAGAGTTGTTGGTGCGAGCAGGCTGTGGCTGAGCAGCTACAGGACGAGTTGGCTGTGACTGTACAGGACGGCTTGGACGGCTTGCGCTCTGGGTGTTCAGGGTTGGAAGCTGCTGCTGAACGTTAGAGTCATTGAAGCCGGTTGCGATAACGGTTACGCGAACCTGATCGCCCAGGGACTCATCAACAACAGTACCAAAGATGATGTTTGCGTCAGGATCAACGTTCTTAGCAACCAGGTCAGCTGCCTCGTTAATCTCCTGAATACCAAGGTCTTTGTTACCAGCAATAGAGAGAAGAACGCGGGTTGCGCCCTCAATAGAGCTCTCAAGCAGGCGGCTAGAGATTGCCTCAGTTGCAGCATCAGCAGCGCGGTTATCACCAGCAGCAATACCAATGCCCATCATTGCGCTACCTGCGCCCTTCATGATGGTGCAGACGTCTGCAAAGTCGAGGTTGATCAGGCCAGGAACAGTGATGAGGTCGGTAATACCCTGGGTGCCCTGGCATAGAACATCGTCAGCCATGCGGAATGCCTCAAGCATGGTGGTCTTCTTCTCAGAAAGATCAAGCAGACGATCGTTTGGAATAACAATGAGAGTATCAACATTCTCGGAAAGAGTCTTGATACCGTCAGCTGCAGAACCATAACGACGACGGCCCTCGAAGGAGAATGGCTTAGTAACAACGCCAACGGTCAGTGCGCCAACGTCATTCTTTGCAATATCAGCAACAACTGGAGCAGCGCCGGTACCAGTACCGCCACCCTCACCAGCAGTGATGAAGACCATATCAGCGCCAGCAAGTGCAGCCTTGATCTCGTCGCGGCTATCCTCTGCTGCCTCTTTACCAACCTCAGGGTTAGCGCCAGCACCAAGACCCTTGGTGATGTCAGTACCGATGTGAACCTTAATGTCAGCATCGGAGATTGCAAGAGCCTGTGCATCGGTGTTTACAGCAACGAACTCAACGCCACGGATGCCTTCTTCAATCATGCGGTTGACAGCGTTAGTTCCGCCGCCACCAACGCCAACAACCTTGATAACAGCAAGATAGTTGTTAAGGGTATCGGTGTCCTTAATCATGTCTTCCTCCTTGAGGCACGCTTGTGCCCGTTTGTCCCGGAGCGCGACTGCGCTTAGGCTACGTTTATGCGCTCGCAGAACCGCTGTATAAAACCCTAAACCTCAAGTTAAGGCTTACGCTTCATGCAAAGCGGGGTATATTTGCACAACTGACCCATACAAGTCAAATAATATGTAGAAATTGTGAAGAAAGCTGGTAAACGGTAGGAAACTATTCCCTAACGGCACATATGGTTTGCGCGTTTACCTACGAAACACCAGAGCCAGACTGAACGTTTCCGGTAGAAACTCGCCTGTAGGTTGGGCTTGCAGGTGTTCTTACGTTCAAGTACGTAAGCTCTCCTGGGAACTGCTTAAGCATTGCCAGAATCACTTTTTCTTTGTCTGCAATCTGTGTTGGAGAGCCGAGGGCAACCTGTACGCCATTGGTGAGGGTGACAGAAATTGCATCAACGCTACTAACCGAGTAGCTCACAATCTGTGAGGTAAGCTCTGACGAGAACGTAGACTGATACTGCATAACCGCTTGAATTTCTGCGTCTGTTGCCGTGGTACCTGCTACCGGAGAAACCGTTGCAGGAACATCGGTAATAAGCAGCTCACCTTCTGAGGTTGCCTTCTCAAGCGCAACGGTGGCGGTAGTTTTTCCTTCTGGAACGTTCAGCTGATCTGCCTCAAGCCAGACGTTATTCTCGCCCAAATACCATGCAACAGGACCAGAAGAAAGCGCCACTATGGCTGTGACCTTACGTTCTGTGATGGTGATGCGCAGCGTATTAGGGAACTGCCTCTCGTACGTTGCAGAAGCTACCCAAGGGTCCTTCTGAAGTTCTTGGGTAATAAGGGATTCATCCATATTGAGCAGCGTTGTTCCCTCTTCTACTGCAATGAGCTTTTGAATTTGCTCGTTAGAGACGTGCTCTGTTGGCTCTACCTGAATGTTGGTAATAGCAAAGACTGAGGAAGAACGTAGGACGAGAAAAGCAATGCCAGCAAGAAGGGCCAGGCTAAGCAAAACGATAAAGGCCGTGCGTACTGCCTTAAACGATACCTTTCTGCTGTGTTTAATGCGCTCAGCACGAGCTTGAGCTGCAGTTTTTGTAGCGTTATTTGGCTTTTTGGCAGAAATCTTTTTAGCAGCAGGCTTGGCATTAGAAGCTGTAGCCTCAACCTTTGGCTTAGGCTTAAAGGCCTTACTCATAAAAGAAGGCTTAGTAGCCCCTGCCGTCTGAGCAGCACCAGACGATAAAGGCTCCCTTTTTGTGCCCTTACGGCGCGTTGTTTGCTTTGAAGTATCTTCTGCCATATCTTCCCTATGCCCCAAAACCCAGAAGTTTAACCTCTGGCTGAAGATCAATGTCAAACTTTTCTTGGACCGCGTCGTGTGCTCTGCGCATAAGTGCAATGACATCTGAGGCGGTGGCGCTGGCGGTATTCACAATAAAGTTGGCATGAACATCAGAAATCTGTGCGCCACCCTCAGTAGCTCCCTTAAGACCACACTCTTCAATAAGTGCACCAGCAGACCTACTACCTGGATTCTTAAAAACAGAACCGCAGCAAAGCTGACCAGTTGGCTGAGTATTTCTTCTACGCTGCAGAAGCGTATCCATACCAAGGGCAACTTTAGGACGATTAGATGCTGTCAGCGCAAACGTTGCCTCAAGAATGATCTCATCTGGTGCAAACGTAGTGTAGCGATAACCCCATTCAATCTCGGAGGCATCGTAGCGTACAAGACCCTTGCCAGGCTTTAGCACCACGCAATCACGGACGGCTTTACCAATCCAATCATGCCTGGTACCTGCGTTCATCGAAAGAGCGCCGCCGATAGTTCCGGGGATACCAGCACACATCTCAAGGCCAGAAAGACCTGCTTTCATGGCCTCATTGCAAACGCGTGCCGTAAGCGCACCTGCACCTGCAGTAATGAGGTTATTCTCGCCAACTGAAATGGTAGAAAGCTCATCGTCGAGCACAATAACACAGCCGTTGTAGCCCTTATCAGAGACAAGGATGTTTGAACCCTTGCCCAAAAGCACCCAATCAACTTTATTAGCTGCAAGCACCTCAAGCACACGCACCAACGCCGCGTGGCTGTGAACAGCAGCAAAGAGCGACGCCTTACCACCAATCCTAAAGGAGGTATGGTGGCTCAGCGGCTCATCTTGCTTGATTGTTGCATCAAGGGCCCCAGAAAGGCTTACATAGGCGTTAAACAAGCTCACGACAGAGGTCCTAGTGGTTCTGAAGACGCTCTTTGAGTGCGCGGATAAACATTGGTCCAATCTGAGTGACGTCACCTGCGCCCTGAGTAATCAGCAGATCTCCTGGCTTAACCGTATCAAGAAGATCTGCGATAAGATCGCGGCGAGAAGGAATGTAGCGCACGTCAGAAACAGTATGAGCAGCCTCAACCCTTGAAGAGACAGTCTTGCCCGAGACACCTGGAATAGGCAGCTCACCTGCTGAGAAGACATCCATGACGCGTAAGACGTCAATGCCATCAAATGCATGGGCAAACGAATCCGCCAAATCCTGCGTTCTGCTGTAGCGATGTGGCTGGAAAACAACAACAACGCGCTTGAAGCCAAGAGGAAGAGCTGCAGACATGGTTGCTGCAATCTCGGTTGGATGGTGGCCGTAATCGTCTACGACGGTAATACCGTTGATGTCGCCTACGTGTGTAAAGCGACGGCGTGCGCCCTTGAACTGCGAAAGTGCTGCTGCGGCCTCCTCAAGATCAAAGCCAAGAGCATCAGCAACGGCAATTGCAGCGGTTGCGTTTGCAACATTGTGCTTACCAGGATTAGCTGGAAGTACCACAGAGATAGTCTGACCAGAAGGAGTCTTGATGGTCAGAGGATTCTCAATACCAGCTTTTCTCTCCTCTTGCGTGCAAACAAAGTCGCAGCTTGGGTCAAAACCGTAGGTGACTACGTGCCTACCAGTTGACTGAGCAAGCTCAACGTAATGAGGATTATCTCCGTTGATAACAACAGTTTCTTCCTTATCAAGCAAGCTCATAAACTCACAGAAGGTCTTCTCGATATTCTCGAGAGAGCCGTAGTGGTCAAGGTGGTCTGCCTCAATATTGGTGACAACAACCACGTTAGGGTTAAGGAACATGAACGAACCGTCAGACTCGTCCGCTTCGCAGACAAAGTACTGGCCGTTACCGTTTTTACCGTTGGTGTCGTAGCCCTCGACAACGCCACCAATCAAAAATGATGGATCAGCGCCAAGCTTGTCCAGCATGGTAGCAACCATAGAAGACGTGGTGGTCTTGCCGTGAGTGCCCGCAACAGCAATGGTCTTGCGGCCGCGCGACAAATACGAGAGCATCTTAGCGCGAGGCCAAATAGGAATGGAAAGTTCACGTGCGCGAATGACCTCTGGGTTTGTCTCTGGGATTGCGGTTGAGGTAACAATGACATCAGGCATCACAGCGTCAATAGTGGCTGCGGTGTGGCCGATGCTTACCTGAATACCTGCATCTTCAAGCTCTCTAACATAATGCGAGCTCTTTAGATCGGAGCCGGTAACGGTGCAGCCGCGCTCGTGCAGAACAAGCGCAATTCCGCTCATACCTGCGCCACCAATTCCAATAAAATGTGCACGCGAGATGGTCTTCTCGCCCATGGAATCTGCCATAAGAGAGCCTTTCCAAGTATTGTTATCGTTTGAGTCTTGGACATACCAAGACATGTTTACTCTAACGCAAAACCGAATGTTTTATGCGCCACAAACGGCACTTTCCACAGCGTCAGCCACAAGAGATGCGGCGCTGCGCTGGTCAAGTGTAGCGGCTGCCTCGGAGAGTTTTTTGCGCTGGTCTGCGTTGTCTACCAGATCAAAGAGAGCTGTCGAGAAGATCGTGGTACCCACCTGGTTATCTGGCACCAGAATGGCTGCTCCCGCATCCGACAACAGATGCGCGTTAGTAGTCTGATGATCTGCTGTTGCCAAAGGATACGGCACCAAAATGCTAGGGAGCTCTAGAGCTGCAATTTCAGCCACAGAGGATGCTCCAGAACGAGAAACTACCAGGTCAGCTGCTGCAAGCATGGCACCCATATTGGAAATGTAAGGCTTAATTTCCCAGCGAGTAGCCTCCTCGTCGGAGAGCTTCATAAGCGAGACAACCTCGTCGTAGAGCTTCTGGCCTGTTGACTGAATGATGCGCAAGTTAGGACGGGTAAGAAGCTCCTGCTTAAGCGCAGCAAACGTCTCGTTGATACTACGAGCGCCCAAGCTACCACCAAAGATAAGCAGCAATGTCTGGTTGTCTGCAATGCCCAGCTCTTGCCTCGAGGCGGTTCTGTCAGCAGAAAGAACACTCTTACGTACAGGATTGCCGGTAACCACAATGATGTCTTGAGCTTTTACGTGGCCCTCAAAAGCCTTACGAGCCTCTGGGAATGCAATGCACACCTTAGATGCTTTACCAGCAGATACACGGTTAGCAAGACCAGTTACCGAGTTTTGCTCATGGATTAAATAGGGAATGTGTAGCTTTGCACAAAGCTGAAGCAAAGGCAGCTCAACATAGGCGCCAAAACCAATAGCAACATCAGGAGCACCCTGCTCTTTGAAGCGCTTGTGCAGTTGCATCTTTGCGCGCTCAAGATTGTATGCCGCGCTGATGAGCGTCCAAGGACGTCTGCGATCAAAGCCATTTACATGGATAGGCACAAGCTCAAAACCCGCCTCAGGTACCAGCGTACCTTCAAGCTTGTTGGGCTGACCGTAAAACGTAACCTGATGGCCGCGCTCACGAAGCTCCTCAGCTAGAGCCAGAGCTGGGTTAATGTGACCAGCGGTTCCACCTGCAGCAATTGCAACAGAGAGTTTCTTCTGTTCTGTCATGCAATCCATCTCCTAGAAATCAGCTATCGGCGAGCCCTGTTGTTTCCACGAAGCCTGTCCGATGCAGAAGGTCCCAAATCAATCCTGCGCCTTCCGGAAGCGTCTGTTGTAATACGGCCTTGAGGGGCATCGTCATCTCTTGAGCGCAAAACGCCTCGTGAAGGACGTGCAGAGCTTTGTGCGCTGCTCTTGGGGCGAGAAGAACGTGGGAGTGGCATGCCTACTCCTACCCCACCATCAACCATGGTAAGACCAGCAAAACCTGGAGCATCAAAGGTATCTTGCTCTTCAGCTATGCTCCAAGACGCACGCTGCCTATCGTACTCGGTTTCTGGAAGCCTTGACTGCCTTGAAACAGACATCAAAAGTCCAACCATCAAGATACTGGACATGATGGTTGAGCCGCCGTACGAGATAAACGGAAGAGGTTTACCAGAAAGAGGCAAAAGGCCCAAAACACCACCGATGTTAACAAAGGCCTGAATGATAAACATTGAGGTACAACCTGCGGCAATAAGCCTGCCGGTCAAATCTGGCGCATAGCGAGCAATCTTAAAGCCCGCCCATACCAGCGCGCCAAATACAGCCAAAAGACCTAAAACACCAATAAAGCCAAGCTCTTCTCCAATGACTGCAAAAATAAAGTCATTGTGAGCCATAGGAAGATAGGAATATTTCTGGCGAGAAAAACCAAAGCCAACGCCAAAAATACCGCCAGAACCAAAGGCATAAAAGCCCTGAGCAAGCTGATAACCTGCGCCGTAATAATCAGCCCAAGGGTTAAGCATAGTCACAACGCGGGCACGAGAATAATCGTCTTTCAAAGACAAAAACGCAAAGCCAATAAAGCCAGCAACAGCAATAGTTGCCAAAACCCTTCGGTCAACATCAGCTAGGTAGCCAATAACCAAAAGTGTTCCCACAATAATCAGCGTAGAGCCCTTATCTGGCTGAGCCAAGATAAGCACCAGCGGCACAAGCGCAGCAATAGCAAACTTTTTAAAGAACTCCATCTGATCTATGGTCTGATCAATAAAGTACTGTTGAGCCAGGTACGAGACAGATATTAAGATGGTAATCTTTGCAAACTCAGACGGCTGGAAAGAAAATGGTCCAATGGAAATCCAACGAGTTGCACCATATGCGTCGGCGCCCGCAATAGGAGTAAAAATAATCGCCAGCATTCCAATGGTCACAATCCAGATAGGTACCTGGAGGTTTCTTACTACCGCTCGGTAATCAATGCGAGAAACAATAAACGCTAACGCAACTCCTGCCGCAGCAAAGCCAAGCTGGCGTTGCACGTAGTAAAAGGGGTTATAGCCCATATCCTCAGATGTCATTGCAGAAATCGAGGATGCAGAGTAAATCATTACCAAGCCAAAGCAAACTAGAATTGCCGTTGACACCAGAAGCACCAGCCTAGGCTGCATAAAACGCTCTGGAATAGCTCCAAAGCGACCTTTTGTCTGTGAGTGTTCAGAAGACCTCTGGCGAGAAGTACGTGATTGCTGCGCGCGCTCCCCTGTCCTGTTTCTACTGGTATCCATTATCGACCGCTCTCTTTTTGAGCAAGATTTGCCACCAGCTGTTTAAAGACACGACCACGCTGAGCCATGCCTGTGAACTCGTCAAATGATGAGCATGCAGGTGAGAGAAGCACTACAGTACCTGGGCGAGCAAGCTCTACGGCGCGGTCAAAAGCCTCACGCAGATGAGACTCTTCTACCACTTCTGCATGTCCGCCTGAAACGCGGCGGAGTGCCTCTGCAAAGCGAGGACCAGCCTCTCCAAAGCAAATTGCATATG
Organism: uncultured Atopobium sp.; assembly: GCA_963507085.1. GTDB lineage: Bacteria > Actinomycetota > Coriobacteriia > Coriobacteriales > Atopobiaceae > Lancefieldella. The sequence goes on along the minus strand of CAUORV010000003.1, from coordinate 19,364 downwards.
CGCAGGTGGCGGACACCTTCTGAGCAAATTCATCAAGCTCTGTGCCCTTATCGTGACCACCAAGAAGCAAAATAACGTCTTTACCTGGAAACGACGTCAGAGATTTCTCAACTGAATCAGTGTTTGTTGCTTTGGAATCGTTAACGTACAAAACACCATTAACCGTATTAACTGGCTCAATTCTGTGCTCAAGCGGCATAAAGTCCAACAGGGCATGCCTAATAGAAACAATATCAAGTCCCAGGAATAAGCCACATGCAGCCGCAGCAAGAGCGTTGAGTGCATTGTGCGCTCCCCTAATGTGGAGTGCATCAGCTGCTACAAGCTCCATCTCTTTACCAGATAGCCTGACTACCAGCGCTCCATTGCGTACAAAGGCGGCGTTTTGCGTACCGGGATCTGTCTGAGCAAGATGGCATACAGCAATGCCGCGAGCCTCAAGGCGAGAAGACACGTCTTGGCAGAACTCATCCAAGTCAGAGACAATTGCCAGGTCATTTGCATCAAGGTTGGCAAAAATCTTCTCTTTAGCTGCTGCATACGCCTCGAGTGAACCATGCCACTCAAGGTGATCCGGCGTAATGTTTAAAAGCATCGCAACGTGAGGATGCAATTTTTGAGTAGTAGCAAGCTGGAAGCTTGAAAGCTCTGCTACAAACCAGCTCTTAGGCTTTCTCTCTAAAAGCTGGTCAGTAATAGTAAGACCAATATTGCCAACAGCGCTTGCATCAAGGCCTGCATACTGCAGGATTGACGTGGTCAAACTTGTGGTAGTAGTTTTACCGTTTGTGCCGGTAATACCAATCCACTGTGAAGGGCTCTCTTGATAGGCAAACTCTGGCTCGCCCATAATCTGCTTAGAAGCTGCCTTTGCACTGACGAACAGCTCAGAAGTGTCTGGAATACCAGGAGATGCAATAGTCAGGTCAAAGGTACCCTTAACCTGATCGGAGCCGCATTGTACCTGTACGCCTGAGTCTGCAAGCTCTTGGACCTTCTCGCCAACAGTAGCATCTGCGCCGCCCACAAGAGTTACGGAAGACACACGACCCTCTGGCTGCTGCAGCAAATACGTGCAGACAGAGACGCCGGTCTTACCAAAACCAAGAACACATACATTTCCAAGTGTTTCTAGAAGCGACACGCAAGCGATCCTTTCTAAGAGCAATACCTTTAATGAAGCTGGAAGTACAGAGCAAAGCCCAGAGCAGCAAATGCGCCAGAAATAATCCAGAATCTAAAGACTACTTTTGTCTCGTTCCAGCCAAGTTTCTCAAAGTGATGATGCAGTGGAGCCATCAAGAATACGCGCTTTTTAGTTGCCTTGTAGCTGACAACCTGAATGATAACGGACAGTGCCTCGATGATAAAAAGACCACCCATGACCAGGGAAATTACCTCAGTCTTGGTAAGGATAGCTAGAGCTGCAAAGGCAGCACCCCAGGCAAGAGAGCCGGTGTCTCCCATAAAAATGCTTGCAGGATAGCTGTTAAACCACAAAAAACCAATACAAGCGCCTGCGATAGATGCGGCAAAAACAGCAAGGCTACTCTCGCCATAGCGGAAAGCTACTGCAGCCATAAAAATCATGACTACCATAACGCAGCCGCCAGCCAGGCCATCAAGGCCGTCGGTCAGGTTAACAGCGTTGGAGAGGCCTGCCATGAGCAAAAAGACAAAGAAGAGATACAGCCAAGGGATAGAAATGACGTTTCCGCCTAAATTGACGGTAGTAGTAAGGATACCCAGGTTGATATCAAGGCCACCGGGGAACGCAATAATGGGCGTAATGCCCCAAATGTTAACGGCTGCCAGGCAAAATGCAACAGAAATGGTAATAAGTCCAGCCATCTTCTGAGATGCAGTGAGGCCAAGGCTTCTACCATGAGCAACAGACTCGATATCGTCTAGAAGACCAAGCGAGCCCGTGAGCAGCATAGCTGCCATAGCAAGAATGAGGTCGGTGTTCCACTGTGCAAGTGCAATACAGGTCAGCACAATGCTTACCAGCATAACAACGCCACCCATAGTAGGAGTTCCCTGCTTAACCAGGTGCTGCTGAGGACCGTCAGCGCGAACCTGCTGACCCACTCCTTCTTTCTTCATCAGTTTGATAAAGAGTGGCATTAAGACCAAAGTGATGATGCAGGAGACACCAAGCGCAACAAACACCTGGTATGTTGGGTAAATAGTCTGGTAAAACATTACTCGGTAACTCCTTTTACAAAAATATCAAGCTGAGCAGACCTAGATGCCTTGGCGAGAAGAACGTCTCCTTGCGCAAGTACTGGTCCGAGCACGGTAAGTGCTTCGTTGACATCACTAAACTGTTCAATTTTATCTTCCGAGAAACCCATGACGCGTGCGGCTTCAACCATTTCACACGCAGCTCCTGTGCCAACAAAAGCAACAAGATCTGGGTTCTTAGCGGCAATGTAAGCACCGACATAACCGTGGAGGCGCTTCTCCTCTGGACCAAGCTCGCCAATCTCTCCGATAAGAGCAATACGGCGACCCTCTGCAGGCATCTGCATCAAAACATCAAGGGCAGCAGCTGTTGAGTTAGGGCTTGCATTGTAAGAGTCATCAATAATCTTGGCACCGCACGTTGCATCAAGCACTGAAAGACGCATGCGAGTGGCTGGCATCTGCTCAATAGCTTCTGCTGCGGCGTCAAGATCAAGACCAAGCGTCTCTATAGCCTCAAGTGCCAAAAGAAGGTCGTCGACAACAACGCGACCAGGTACCTCAAGGGTTACCGTACGTGACCAGCCAGAAGCAGCACTAATGGTGGCAGTTGGCAGGCCTTCCTCGTCAAGCGTAACCTGCTGTGCGCTCATGACGTCAGCCTCTGTTGCGCCCACTGTCTTGCAAACAACGTGAGCAGGGCGAGCAAACTCGTCTGCAATGAACTTGGTGTAATCCCCCGCCGAAGCCTGAATAAGCGTAGATTCAATTGAGTCAAATGCGCGCATGCCCGATACAATCTCTGCCTTGGCGCGCGCAATGTTTTCTCTGCTGCCGAGAAGACCAATGTGGCTGGTTCCAACGTTGGTAATAACCGCTACTGTTGGACGAGCAACCGAGGTGAGCCTGGTAATCTCGCCAGCATGATTCATGCCCAGCTCAAGCACAAGCACCTCGGTATCCTCTGGAGTAGAAAGTACCGTAAGGGGCAGGCCAATGAGGTTATTGTGATTGCCAGCAGTAGCATGCACACGGCGGGTAGCGCCAATGCCACGACGAAGCATTTCTTTGGTGGTAGTCTTTCCGACCGATCCAGTTACGCCCACAACCAGCCAGTTTGGATGGGCTTCTCGCCAGGTAGTGGCAAGAGCCAGCAGAAACGCCTCACAGTCATCGTCAGCGGCTTCAAGAACGCTGACTCCGGTGGCGGCCAGGTTGTCGAGCAGATTGTCTGCTACAGGCTCAGATGCCACTACAACAGCAGCGCCCGCCTGGGCAGCAGATAAAAGATAGGAGTTTCCATTGACCTTCTCGCCAGCAAAGGCCACGAAGAGCGAGCCTTCCTGGACCTCACGGGAGTCAATGACGGCCGCGCCCGCAACCTCGCGGGTTCCGCGGTGGAGCAGCTGTGCGTGAGTAGCTGCGACTATCTGTTCAACCGAAAGCTTAACCATGAGCTCTCCTAGTTATTGATTGGTTGAATATTAAGGCGTGTAGCTGCGTCTTTTGCAAATTGCGAGAAGACCACAGCAGCAGATTGCGATGCAAGTTGGTGGGTATCGTTAAGTCCAACGTAAACCATCAAATCAGATTCTGATGGATTCACGATACCGCAGAAGGAAGCAACAAAACCGGAATTCTCGCCGTACGAGCCGGTTTCTTCCACAACCTGCTGGCCCGTACCTGTTTTACCAGCAACAGTATAGCCATAGATACCTGCACGAACACCGGTACCCTCTTTGACAACGGTAGTCATCATGTCAAGCTCGGCCGAAGCTGTGGAAGCGGAAATAACGTCTTTAGTAGGCCAGGTAACCTCTTGACCGCCCTTAGAAACCATAAAGTGTGGAGTCACCATAGTTCCCTTATTAGCAACAGCGGTATATGCGCGAATAACCTGGATAAATGGGATTGCAAGACCCTGACCAAACGCCATGTTTCCACCGGTTGGGCCTTCATATTCATCCAGAGAGCGGACAATTCCTGTAGCTTCACCAGGGAAGTCAATGCCCGTGGTGTGACCTATGCCAAACTTATCAATTCCTGCTGCAAAGCGCTCATCACCTATGAGCTGTGTCTCGAGGAAGGCCATACCAACGTTGGAGGAACGTCTGAGCATCTCTCTTACGCTCATGTCCATGGCGCTGGTACGCCAGTCATCGTCGGTAACCTTGTTATCGCCAACCTTGAGCTCGGTTGGAATGTTGAAGGTTGAATTCGGACCAAAGAGGTTGTCATCTATACCAATTGAGGTAGTAATTACCTTAAATACGGAGCCTGGCTCATAGATACTTGAGACAAGCTTGAGGTTGAGGGATTCATAGTCAACGCCGTTATCGCTCTTAAAATCTGGCAGAGGGTACGAAGCTGCGGCATAAATCTCTCCGGTACGAGGATTCATGGCCATAATTGAGCCGCCCTGCTGGGCCTCAATGTCTTTTACGGCAGAAGTCAGCTGCTCTTCTGCTTTCTTCTGCAGCTCAATATCAATGGAAAGAACAATATCCTGGCCGTTTTGTGCCTCAGTGATGTTTGAAGTACCGCCTGCAATTGGCGTACCACCAGCGCCGGTCTCTACAATCATGTGACCGTTAGTGCCCGCAAGGATATCGTTGTAGTAATACTCCAGACCAGAAGCGCCCTCATTATCAGCGTTTACAAAGCCTAGAATCTGAACGCCAACGTTGCCGTATGGATAAACACGCTTGGTGTTATTAACAAAATAGACGCCCTTGAGGTTTTTCTCGTCAAGTGCTTTTTCAATCTTAGAAGCGGTATCCGTATCAACACGACGACGCACGTAGACAAAGGTGGTGTCTTGCTGCAGGTCCCCAAGATAGTCTGAAGGACTTCCGCCTAGAAGCGAGGCAAAAACCTGAGCTACAGTGCTGGCGTCTTTGATCTCTGAAGGATTGGCGTAGATGTCTTTGCAGTCAACGCTCATGGCCAAGACGTTGCCGTTGCGGTCGTAAATGGTACCGCGGCGAGCGTGCAAGACAATATCGTTTGTGCGGTTATTCTCGGCACCCTTTGCAAGATCTGCTGCCGTAAAGATTTGCAGCCAAGCAAGCCTTAAGACAACAATTGCCACCATAATGGCCATAGCAGCTGCTACACGACGGAGTCTACCTTCAGGGCCAACACCATCCGAGCCACCGCTGCTACCACGATGACCACGAAAATGCACACGAGAGGCCTCGTCGTACGAGGCCTCAGGAGTTTTTCTGCGCGATGCGCGAGTATGTCGATTCTGCGTACTCACAACGTATATTTTACGCCTAAGCGTTGTTGTTTACATCTACAACAGGGCGATTTGTCTCAAGAGTCATGCCGTAATTCTGAGTAGCAATGCGCTCAATGCGTGTAGTGCTTGCAAGCAGAGAGCGAGAAACGCGCAGGGAATCGTTAGTTGCAGTTGTTGCACGCATTTCATTTCTGATGACGTTATTAGCCTGAAGAGTAGAAACCGTAGCGGTAGAGATACCAATACGGACAACACCAAGTGTCAGAAAGAGTGCTGCAGCAACAGCAATAAGCTTGACACGCTGGATGAACTGGCTGCTTACGCCACGGCGAGCATCGGCATCAAGGCCGCCACCAGGGACAACCTCAAAAGATGTGCGAGTGCTCTGTTCAGGAGCGTACTCATGCTCAAACTGAGTTGTGCGTGCTACAGCTTCTGATCCGTAACGTGCCATTAAACTTCAATCCCTTCAAAAACTTCTTAACAACAAGCAACAAGTGCTATGGGGTACTTCATTTCTCTGGGTCGCGTTTAACCGCTACCCTCATCAGGGCACTTCTCGCCCTTGGGTTGCGCTCAATCTCTTCTGGAGTTGCCACAAGAGGTTTGCGCGTAATCACGTCAACTATCGGCACTTGACCGCACATACAAACCGGAAGGTCTGGCGGGCAGATACAACCTTGGCTGAGCTCGGAGAACACGTGCTTGACAATGCGATCTTCAAGCGAGTGATACGAGATAACGCAAATCCTGCCTCCTGGATTAGCCCAGGCAATTGCAGAACGTAGTCCGCGTTCCAAAACCTCAAGCTCGTGGTTCACTTCAATACGAAGTGCTTGGAACGTCTTTCTGGCGGGATGTCCGCCGTGACGACGCGCTGCTGCGGGAATTGCCGCCTTGATTACCTCAACAAGTTCAAGCGTCGTTTGGATGGGACGCTTTTCTCGCGTTTGCACAATGCGTCGTGCAATGCGGGAGGCAAATTTCTCGTCTCCGTAAATTCGAAGGATTCGGGCGAGGTCGGCTTCGTTATAGGTGTTGATGACCTCTTGTGCAGTTGGAGTTTGTTTGCCCGGGTCCATTCGCATATCCAACGGGGCGTCTTCGTGGTACGAAAAGCCTCGCTCTGGGATATCAAGCTGAGGAGAAGAAACACCAATGTCAAAGAGGAAACAGTCAACTCCGGGGACTTCTGCAGAGACGAGAAGTTCATCGAGGTCGCCAAAGTTTCCCTTAAGCGGCAAAAACTCCGCGTTTGGTACTTCTTGCTTCAGGCGAGCAGCTGCTGCTTGATGAGCCATTGCATCCTGGTCAATTCCAATGGAAAGACCGTCTGGAGCAATCAGCTTTGCCATCTCTACGGTGTGACCCGCTCCTCCCAAAGTGCAGTCGCAAACAACTTCACCTGGCTTGGGGTCCAGCTCGCGCAGCACTTCTGCAAGCATTACTGGTTGGTGCCGATATTCGACTTTCAAGTTACCGTCTTCTACCTTCACGATCTTCTCGCCTCACTAGGCGCCAAAGATGAGGTCCTCGAGCGTTGCAACGCGGTCATCTGCCGAGAAGAGGCTGTTCCACTTGTTGGTGTTCCAAATCTCAAAGTGGTCGCCGTTACCGACAATGGTGACGTCGCGGTCAAGCTGGAGCTTCTCCCTAGCCTGTGGATCGGACTCGTCAATCTTTCCCAGAGCAACGCGGCCGGCCGAGTCAATGTCGACGGTTGTTGCTGCTGCGTTCAGCATACGAAGTGCTGTGACGTCGTCGCGGTTCCTTGGGTTGAGGTTCAGACTTGCAATCCAAGCCTCGTACGCCTCAGGTGAGTAGCCGTAAAGCGCGTCCTGTCGACGAAGCAAGATGACAACATCACCAAGCTGCTTGCGCTGAGGTGCAGGAAGAGTCACGCGAATCTTGGAGTCCAGCGAACGCTGATACTGACCAGTAAGCATGTCTCCCCCTTTCACGTTGGCGCCCCTTGCCGCGCGGGCTGTGTTTGTGTTGTGTGTGCGCGGCAACGCTTGGGCATAGTCCGTCGATTGAACGTGAAATAAATATAACTCATTCCGACACTTACACACACTAGAAAACACTTTCCAACACCAAGTATTTTTCTTATGGTCTAGCTGGGGTTTAACAAAGATGAGAATTGGTAGAGCAAGACCACAATATGTAGTGTTTAAAAAAATCCGAACTACAAAAGAACGGATTTTCTTAGCCTTAGACACGATTTATTAATTTTTTATGAAGTAAAAATTTTTGAGGAAATTGTGGTGAACTCGTGGCGAAAATCACACGTTACTCAAACAAAACCTTCGTCTTGCTTTTACGCAGTCACCACTTTGCCCCACACCTGTCCCACAACCGCCCCACGCTTGTCTCACGGTTGCATCAAGCGCAAGTCGCGCTTGATGCAAGCGCGTTTATTTGTCCGCATGAACGTGAGCTCTTGGGTGAGCCTCAAGATATACATCTCTAATGTGAGACCTATCTACGTGCGTATAGAGCTGCGTAGTTGAAATATCAACGTGTCCCAGAAGCTCCTGCACCGAGCGAAGATCTGCGCCGCCTTCTAGAAGATGTGTGGCAAAACTATGACGCAACGTGTGAGGGTGCAAGCCCTCAATTCCCACTACCCTGCCGTAATTTGCCACCAGCTTATGAACCGACTGGCGAGAAATGCGTCCACCCCGAGCGTTTACAAACACCTCAGATACCTGTCCGTGCTTAAGCAGAAGTGGACGGGCCTCATAAAGGTATGTTTTAAGCGCACGATGCGCAGAACCTAATACAGGAACTACGCGCTCTTTAGAACCTTTACCAAAAACGCGCAAGAGTTCATCTTCTAGGAGAACTCCACGCACCTCAAGATCACAGAGTTCAGATACACGAAGTCCGCAGCCATACAGCAACTCAAGTATTGCTCTATCACGAATACCTAAAGGCGAATTAGGAAACGGCTGATCAAGAAGTTCTTCTGCCTTCTCTTGAGAGATAACATCAGGAAGCCTTTGAATTCTTGCTGCAGTAGGTAAATCTTCAGCTGGCGATGACTCACAAATTTGCTCGACAGCCATAAACTTGTGGAAGTTTCTAAGAGCTGCGGTATGGCGTTCAACCGAAGCTGGAGCCATACCTAAATCTCTGAGAGAGCCAATGTATTCTTCCACATCAGAGCGAGTTACCTGGTTGGGCAAAGTAATCTTTTTGCCACTCAACCAGAGTAGATAACCCTCTAAATCTCTGGTATAGGCATCAAGCGTATTTACAGAAAGACCTCGCTCAACAGCAACGTACGCTAAAAATTCTGTACGCGCCTGAGCGAGGTCCATAAGTAATCTTCCCTACTAAAGGCTCTAATTAGAGAGTCTGATTAACATCATGACGATCAACGCCCTCATGATGAGCAATTGCTGCACGTGCAAACTCACGGAACAAAGGTGCAGGATGAGTTGGACGGCTCTTAAACTCTGGGTGTGCCTGGCTAGCAACAAACCAAGGGTGAACAGACTCTGGAAGCTCAATCATCTCTACAAGGCGATCATCTGGAGAAACACCAGAAACTACCAGACCAGCCTCAACAAGCTGATTACGGAATACGTTACTTACCTCATAGCGGTGACGGTGGCGCTCGTAAACCAAGTTGTTACCATATGCCTCATGGGCAAGAGTTCCCTCAACAACCTTACAAGGATAAGAGCCAAGGCGCATGGTACCGCCCTTGTCGGTAATATCCTCCTGATCAGGCATAAGATCAATGACAGGATATGGAGTATCTGGACCAAACTCTGCTGAATTTGCGCCCTCCATACCGCAGACATCACGAGCAAACTCAGTAACAGCCATCTGCATACCAAGGCAGACACCAAGGTAAGGAATCTTGAGTTCACGAGCACGACGAATAGCAACCATCTTGCCCTCTACGCCACGCAGACCAAAGCCGCCAGGAACCAAAATACCATCTGCTCCGGCAAGCTCCTGCTCTACGTCTTCTTCTGTCAGCTCTTCACCATTTACCAGACGGATATCAACGTGTCTGCCATAGAAAATACCAGAGTGGTGAAGTGCCTCAATAACAGAAAGATAGGCATCAGGAAGCTGCGTATACTTGCCGACAACATAAATTCTTGTTGTGTCTTCAAGAGCATTTGCCTTGTGCATAGCAGTGGTAAATGCTTCCCAGCCGCCAAGATCACTTGGACGAACTTCAAGACCAAGGCGCTCAAGTACTTTCTTATCAAATCCCTGTGCTGCCAGGTGTGCTGGAACGTCGTAAATTGAAGGCAAATCGTTGTTCTCAAAAACGCAATCTGCATCGACATCGCAGAAATTAGCGATTTTCTCGCGAATAGATTCATCCACGGAATGGCTAGAACGGCAGACGATAAAGTCTGGCTGAATACCAAGGGAGCGAAGCTCTTTTACGGAGTGCTGTGTAGGCTTAGTCTTAACCTCATGAGCTGCTGCAATATAAGGAACAAGACTTACGTGAATAATAGCCACGTTGCCTGCGCCACGCTCTTTTCTAAACTGACGAATTGCCTCAACAAAAGGCTGTGACTCAATATCGCCAATGGTGCCACCAAGCTCTGTAATGACTACATCTGCGTTAGTAACCTCTTCAATGCGGGCAAAACGAGCTTTAATTGCATCAGTTACATGAGGAATAACCTGGACTGTACCACCAAGGAAGTCTCCAGCGCGTTCACGCTGAATCAAAGACTGGTAAATAAGGCCAGTAGTAAAGTTAGACTCCCTGGTAAGGTTCTCGTCAATAAAGCGCTCATAATGGCCAAGGTCAAGGTCAGTCTCTTTACCATCTTCGGTAACAAAAACCTCACCATGCTGGAAAGGACTCATAGTACCTGGGTCAACGTTGAGATATGGGTCAGCTTTTTGCATCATGACCTTATAGCCACGAGCCTTAAGAAGTCGGCCGAGAGATGCAGCAGTGATTCCTTTTCCAAGAGAGGAAACAACGCCACCTGTTACAAATATGTGCTTGGTCATGGATTACTCCCGTAGGTAAGATTAGCCAATTACATTTCTACGGGTCTTTATATTATTCCGCTTTGAGGCCCATAGAGACGAGAAATTTAATCTCCAAACAAATACATTGTTATGTCCATGTAATTCTTAAAAATCTAGCGAGCTTCTGTAAGTAGTTCATGCGCATGTGCTAAAGAAGCCTCAGTTATTGAACCTGATAGCATGCGAGCAATCTCTTCTTCTCTCTGAGTGCCAGAAACCTCTGTAAGTGAAGTTACTGGGAGTGCGTTATGTTCTTCTGTCTTAGACACTACATAGTGTTTTGAAGCCATTACAGCAACCTGGGGCAAGTGAGTTACTACAATCACCTGATGCGTTTTAGCAAGCTTCGCTAAAACCTCTGCAAGAGCAACAGCAGTAGCTCCACCAACGCCAGCGTCCACTTCATCAAATACAAGCGTATCGCAGTCGTCAGACTCTCCTAGAACCACCTTACATGCGAGCATAACGCGAGAAACCTCACCGCCAGAGGCAATTTTTCTAAGAGGACGAGCTGTCATTTGAGTTGAAGGCTTATACATAAGCTCAATCTTTGTGGAACCGACTTTATTCCACTGCTCAAAAGGAAGGTCTTCAAAGTTGAGTTCAATCTGAGCTGAGCCCATCTGCAAATGACTCATTTGCTTATTGACTGCATCACAAAGCTTTGGAGCTGCAGCTACACGAACCTTTTTAAGCGCTTGAGCCTTAAGAGTAAGGGTATCTTTTGCAGCATCTACCGCTGCCTGAGCCTCACGAACAAGCTTTTCTGTGTCTCTGGTTACCTCGAGAAGATTTTGAGCAGTCTGGTATTTCTTAAATACGTCTTTCATACCAGGACCGTACGTTCTCATAAGACCCTGAAGACGAGCCATGCGACTCTGCATCTCTTCAAGAGCTTCTTCATCAAAATCGAGAGATCCTACATAACTTCTGAGCTCTGAAGAAACATCTTCAATCTCTATAAGAGCACTTGAAAGAGACTCAGCATAAGAACCAAGCGTAGCATCAAACGTTGAAGCATTTTGAAGCATCTGGACCGCATCAGAGAGTGAATCAATGACACCCTCATCACTTGAAAGCACCTCATGTGTTCCTCCTGCAGCTTGAAGAAGAGCCTCTGCGTGCTCAAAGCGAGGAAGTTGCTCCTCTAAGTTTTCTAGCTCTCCTTCTTTAGGAGAAACCTCATCAATTCTTTGGACAAGAAATGCTGCTTCATCAATTTTTGCATTGCTTGACTGACTTACTTCAATAACTCGCTGAAGCTCGGTAACCGCAGCATGGTAAGCATGCAGGGCATCTACATACTCTGTCTGGTAAGACTGAATATCTGAACCAATCCATGCGTCCAGCATGCTGACATGATTCTTTACATCAAGCAATCTTTGATGCTCATGCTGACCACACAAATCAATTGACGTTCCAATACCTGCAGCCAGCTCTTTAACTGATGCCATATGGCCATCAATCTTTACTCTGCCCCTGCCGTCAGCAGAGACTTTCCTAGAGACAACAACGCCCTCTTGATCTTCTGGAGAGGTAAAGAAACGCGCTTCAACCCTAAGGGCATCTGTTCCTTCTCTGACTGCAGAAGCATCTGCACGCTCACCAACTAAGAGCTTAATAGAAGATAAAAGAGCAGTTTTACCAGCACCCGTCTCTCCTGTTAAAACAGTTAAACCTGAGGCGGGAGCAAGAGAAGCATCTTCAATAAGTGCAACATTTTGCACGCGAAGTTCATCAAGCATATATAACCTGCTTACTGACCAGTTTTACCGTAAAACACGCGAGAAACTGAACGATAGAAACTATCGGCGCTTCTATCAAGCAAAATGATGTCTCCTGGTCCACGGCTAATGCGGGCTTTGGTAGCCATACCCTCCTCTGGATGCTTGATATTTTGTCCATCAGAGAAGAAGTGACATGGTGCAGGTCTATCTTTTGACATGGTGATTTCAACCACATCAGAAGGAGAAGTAAGGAATGCACGAGCCAAAATAGTATGTGGTGCAATTGGCACACAAACCATTCCTGAGAACTCTGGCGTAACAATAGGACCGCCAGCAGCAAGAGCATAACCAGTAGATCCGGTTGCGGTACTAACTACAAAGCCATCACCGCGAAGCTTATCAATATGGTTGCCTGATACAGAAACCGTAAACTCAACCATATCGCCTGCTCCACCTCTGGAAACTGCAAAATCATTGAGCGAGAAGGTCTTCTCGACGTAAGTTTCTCCAGATGGAAGTTCATACTCTGTTTCTATTGCAAGTGTTGCTCTTCTAGATACGTGGAGCTCTCCAGCAAGAGCATCAGCTACCATATCAATCATTTGATGAGGAGTTGCACTAGTTAAAAAGCCAAGGTGACCATAAGAGATGCCCAAAATTGGAATTTCTGAATACTCAACAATTTTGGCAGCCCTCAGAAGCGTTCCATCTCCACCAAGAGAAATAACAAGCTGGCAATCAGAACAGTCTATAACTTTATCTGGGAACAGCTTTTTATCGTGTGCCCACTGGACATCACATCCCTGCTCAAAAAGCCATTCTTCAAGTTCACGTGCACCAGAAACAGCAACTTCTCTTGAATAATTTGGAACAAGAAGTACCTTCACGCAAACCACTCTCCCGATTTTGCTTGACTGCACAACTGAAACAGTTAAACGTCTAATTCGATGTACTTAGTATACCTAAAAAACTACGAACAATACCACAAAATAGAACATTCGTTCTATTTCACTATTTCTACAGAATGGTTCAAAACCACTGAAGAAAGATCTAAATCGTACGGCCCTGCCCCAAGCTGCCCAAACAGCAAATATTCCACGTTGCCCTTAGCACCATGAATAGGGCTCTCACATGCGCCCGAAGGACCCATATGAGCTTCTTTGAACGCATCGGCAACCTTTTGCAACGTATGTAGGCGCACGGACGAGTCAGTCACAATGCCGCCCTCGCCCACTTCTTCTCTCTTAGCTTCAAACTGCGGTTTGACCAGCGTAACAAATACTCCTTCAGGAGCTAGAACATCTAACACAGAAGGAAGAATTGACAGAATTGAAGTAAACGACACGTCGCACACCGCTAGATCAAAGATATGAGAATAGCCCAATTCCGGTAGCGAAGTAATATTTGTTCGTTCTAGCAGCTCAACCCTACTATCGTTTCTTAGCGACCAATCAAACTGAGCATAGCCAACATCAACTGAGGTAACTGAAGCAGCTCCATTTTGAAGCAGGCAATCGGTAAAACCACCAGTTGAACAGCCAATATCTAAGCATTTTTTATGTTGTGCCGTAAAATCAAAAACTTCAAAGGCGCGTTGGAGCTTAAGTCCGCCTCTACTCACGTATGGAATAGCGCCTTTTACGTGCAGAAATAATCCCTCAGGAACAAGCTCTCCTGCTGAGGTAAGTCTTCTATCACTTGTAGAAACATCGCCCGCAAGAATTGCGCGCAGCGCAGCCTGGGTGTCTTTGAAAAATCCTTGCCTAACCAGCTCTTTATCAAGCCTTTGGCGAGAAACACGTTGAGCCACTAGTGCTCATCGCTTTCTGAAACTGCGCCATCAGACGACGTTTCATCTGCGGCTGAAGCCTCAGCTTGCTCATCAGAAGTCTGCTCATCAGAAGCAGCCTCGGTAGCCGCTGCGCTGGTTGCGTCAGTAGCATCTCCTGCAGCCTGAGCCTGAACCAGACGCTCTTCCTCTTCTGGCGTAAACTCTGTGGTGTCAACCATGTTGACAGCCTTTGAGCCTAGAGCAATTGCCTCATCAAAGAGGTCAAGAGAATGCTCCAGTGAGACGTTTTTATCGCGAACTTGATCAACAATTGAATCAAGTCTTGCGGTTATCTGATCAAAGCTCTGATATTCAGACGTATCGATTTTTGCCATGACTACTCTGCATCTTCCACAGAGCTCTCTAGCTCTTCTTCAGAATTGTCCTGCTCAGCAGACTGCTTATGACACAGAGAATAAATGTCTTCTCCAGCCTCAACATCGTCAACAATACGGCCGAGAACACCGTTAATAAAACGAGGGGAATCGTCACCACAGTAGGCGCGAGCAAGGTCAACTACCTCGTTAATAGCAACAGCAACGTCAACCTCTGGAACCTCCAGAATCTCGTAGAGAGAAATTCTTAGAAGATTGCGGTCAACAGAAGGCATGCGATCAATTGCCCAGTCTTTTGAGTAAGCAGCAATGATGTCATCAAGATCATCTCTAATGCCATCTGCTCCTACTGCCAGTGACTGCGCATACTCGTCAAGAGGTCCCTCGGAGAGTGTATAGTCTCCGTCGAGGACCTCAAGAACGCTGCGATTAGTGGCTTCAGCCTGGAACAAAAGCTGTAGTGCTTGGCTACGGGCGCGGGTACGTCCAAAAAACTTAACGCTCAAGCCTACTCCTTAGGAAAAACAAGGCTGTCAATGTAAACATCAACGGAAGCAATGCTGACGCCAATCTGCTCATTTACGGCAGTTGCAACAGCAAGTCTTACCTCAGAAGCAAGCTTTGTGAAAGGATAGCCATAGAAAACAGTAAGGTGAACTCCAAGATGAAGCTGGCCGTTCTCTACGCCTGCCTCAACAGCCTTCTCTGGTGCAAGGCTTCTGCTGGTAAAGACGTTAATAAGGTTGGATGTCAGTGTATCGTTTCCGCCAACGGAGGCAACACCTTCAACACTTCCAGCTGCGCCGGAGACAACCGTTGAAATTACATCTTTTGAGATGCCGATGCCTGCTATACGAAGCTCTGTTTCAGCCATGTCTACCCCCTAAAAAAAGACAAACTGTCTTTGAAATAATTACTCAATACCTGTTGGGCGCTTATGCACCCAAAGCATATGCGTTAAACGCGAGAAACAAACTTGCCGTCACGAGTATCAACCTTAATGCGCTCACCCTGGTTCAGATACATTGGAACCTGAAGAGTTGCACCAGTCTCAATAGTTGCTGGCTTAGTACCACCCTGAACGGTATCGCCCTTGAAGCCTGGATCGGTCTCAGTGATCTCTGCCTCAATGAACATTGGAGGCTCAACGCCAAGAAGCTCAGTGTCTGCATAGAGAAGCTGTGCGTTATCGTTCTCCTTGAACCAGACGCTCTTCTCGCCAATGAAATCAGCAGGAACAGCTACCTGATCGTAAGTCTCGTTGTCCATGAAGTAGAAGGACTCACCGTCGTTGTAGAGGTACTGCATCTCTTTGGTGAGCAGAAGAACGTTCTCAAACTTGGTACCAGCGTTGCAGGTCTGATCAATAACGCGGCCAGAGCGAAGGTCACGAATCTTATAGCGGACAAAAGCGCCGCCCTTACCTGGCTTTACGTGCTGGAACTCAACGATGGTGTAGTACTTATCGTTAATCTTAAGGCCAAGGCCGTTCTTGAAATCTGCGGTGCTGATAGTTGCCACGTCTAACTCTTTTCACTCGATAAAGTCGCGAGAAGAACGTGAATTTTCAAACTACCCGCGACACGTATATGCATGTTGGATTTTATCAGTTTCACGCCTTCCGTGCTGGCGGCTCTTGTGAAAATGCAAAATTTGCTTACTTCTTTTTAATAAAACTCTCTTTAATAAGGCGAGGAAGCTGTGGAATTGCCATAAGTCCGTGCTTAAAGACAAACCAGAAGTTTGGAGAACGTACGAGTTTCTCCTCCCCTATATAGGCGCGAATTGCCCTGAGTGTTGCTTTATTGTCTCGTGTAGAAAACGAGTAGTTACCATTACTTTTAGTAAAGATAGCAAAGCGAGAAATGCTTTTGGTACGTCCCATAACTGAGGCGGCCACATGATCTATCTGATCCCAGGGAATCTGGATGTAATCTTCGGGATTTTTCTGGTTGTAGAACTCAAAGGCCTTATTGCCAATAAGGATATCGCCATACGTAGCTAGCCCATGGAATGACGTTGCCTTTGCGGTGAAATCGACCGTACTGTTTTGAGACTGAGCCATACAATCCTTTCAAAAAATGGGTCGCACCCATTATAGAGCGCGACCCATATTAGTGCGACTTTAAGTACTAGAACGTACTCTTACTCATTACATAAAGCCAAGGAGTCGACCAATAATACCAACGGCAAAGAGAGCCAGGATGATAGCAATTGGAGAGACCTTCTTCTTAAGCAGTGAGCAGCAAAGCAGTGTCAGACCAACAGCTGCCAGTCCAGGAACAAGGGAATCAAGGTTGGACTGAAGTGTGGTTACCTTCACTGGATCAAGACCGTTTGGTCCAAGTGCAGCGTAAAGCTTTAATGCCTGGTGCATTCCCTCTACTCCTGAAGGAATGCTTGTCCAATCAATGTAGGCACCTGCCTGCTGAGGAATGGTAGAAACAACTGGGGTAAATGAAATTGAAACCCAGCGCTGTACCAGGGCGCCAATGATAAACATACCAAGAATAGAAGCACCCTCGGTAATCTTGCCCAGCATGCCGCCAGAAAGATCGGAAGAGATTGAAGCGCCTGCCTTGTAGCCAAACTCCTGGGTGTACCACAGGAAGGAAAGGCGGATGACGTTCCACAGAACAAAGAAGAGAATAGGGCCAAGTGCAGAACCACCAGCGGCAATAGATGCGCCGAGTGCTCCAAGAATTGGACGGACAGTAAACCAGAAGACTGGGTCACCAACACCGGCCAGAGGGCCCATCATGCCTACCTTAACGCCCTGAATTGCAACATCGTCAATAGGCTCGCCGTTAGCACGTCCCTCTTCCAGTGCAAGGGTAACGCCCATGACTGGTGCAGAAACATAAGGGTGAGTGTTGTAGAACTCAAGGTGGCGCTTAAGAGCTGCTACCTGATCTTCTTTGTTTGGATAAAGCTTTTTGATGGCTGGAATCATTGAGAATGCCCAACCACCGTTCTGCATACGCTCGTAGTTCCAAGAACCCTGAAGGAACTGATGACGAAGAGCAACAGACATGCGGTCTTTCTTAGAAAGCTGAATCTTATTCTCCATTAGTTTCACGCTCCTTCAGAATTAGTAGTTGTCAATAATATCGCCGAGCGGATCACCAGATCCGCCACCTGCGCCGCCACCCTGCTTAGCAAGGTCTTTAAGACCAATGTAGAGAATAGCAAGGCAAACACCAATAACACCAAGAGCAATAAGAGTGAGCTGGTTAATAGCAGCAAAGACAAAGCCAAGAGCAAAGAACGGCCAAACCTCACGAGTAGCCATCATGTTAATGACCATTGCGTAACCAACAGCAGCAACCATGCCGCCGCCAACTGCCATACCGCCAGTGAGCCACTTAGGCATTGCGTTTAGAGCATCAGTGACAATAGCTGGGTCAATGAAGCAAAGAGCAGCTGCAGGAACAGCAATACGTGCGCCCTGCATGAGGATAGCTACAATGTGCCAACGCTCGATTGCAGCAAAATCGCCCTTCTCGGCAGCTGCGTCCATTGCGTGGACAATACCAGTTGCAATAGTACGAGCAATCATGGTGAGGAACAGGCCTGCTACGGACAAAGGAATTGCAAGTGCAATAGAGGTGTTAATAGCAGCGGTGGTGTCAGTGTCTCCGCCGTTAAGTGCCAAAACCATAATGATTGCAGATGCGACAGATGCCAAAGCTGCGTCTGGTGCAACTGCAGCTCCGATGTTTGCCCAACCAAGAGCAATCATCTGAAGAGAACCGCCGAGGATAATTCCCTCAGCAGGGTGACCAGTCACAAGGCCAATCAGTGAGCAAGCAACCAGGGGCTGGTGGAACTCCCACTGGTCAAGAATACCTTCCATGCCAGCGAGAAGAGCAACAATTACGACAAGCAGTATTGTGATAGGTGTCATTTCTACCTCCTTCTAGTTACTTACGGGCGCCAAGCTCAGACTTAGCTTTTTTAAGCATTGCCTCAAAGTTCTCTGCGCTGTCTGCAGGAACCTTACGAACATCAAACGTTGTACCGCACTCGCGGATAGCTTCAAGAGTCTTTACATCGTCCTCATCCATAGCAACTGCGTTGGTAACAACAACTTTGCCAACAGAGTGAGCCATAGAACCAAGGTTTGCTTCCTTGATTTCTACGCCACCCTCAATTGCGCGAAGCATATCTTGAGGAGTCTCAAACAGAAGCATTGCCTTGGTATTGCCAAAACGAGTGTCGTGAGCAATCTCAATAATCTTCTTAATAGGAACAACGTGGACATGTACTCCTGGAGGAGCTGCCTGAACAATCATGGTCTTGCGGAGCTCATCTTGAGCAACACCATCAGAGCAGACAATAATGCGATCTGGCTTGGTCATCTTTGTCCACGTAGTTGCAACCTGACCATGCAGAAGACGGGTATCAATACGAGCAAGAACAATCTTAAGCTTGCCATCACCAATAACAGTACCCGCAGGAATTGCACCCTGAGGTGCTGCTGGAGCAGCAGGAACATCAGTAGGAGTTGCCTCTTGTGGCTCAAGCTCTTCTGGCTTAATCTTGACGCCCATACGAGCTTCAGAGTAAATCTCTTTTGCTACCTCGGCGGCGGTATCTACGCCAAGGCGAGAGCCATATGCTGCAATAAGCATTGGGAGGTTAAGACCAGTAACGGCAACCCAATCCTCTTTACCCTCTTCCTCAAGAACACGAGAAATCTGGTTAAAGGGGGTGCCACCCCATAGGTCAACCAAGAACAAAACGTGCTCTTGATCTTCAAGCGTGGCAATTGCGTCGAGAATCTTCTGGTGCAGGTCATCTGGGCCCATATCAGGAGTAAGCGTTACAGCCACAACGCCTTCCTGTGGTCCAAAAATCATGCCGCCAGAATCTTTGATGCCCTCGGCAAATTTGCCATGGCTGGCTAGAACGATACTAACCACTTCTACCTCCTTCTTTTCTACCTAATAAAACAAATGAAACTGTAAACATAACAATGAAAATAACATTTACTTTTCTGATTTTATTACATA
>CAUORV010000002.1:0-30448 GCA_963507085.1 uncultured Atopobium sp. | reverse complement strand
TAACCCAGAACCACTCAGCGCCCAGCTCATAACCTACGCGCACACCCTCAGAGAAACCACCGGAACCGCCGGTGTTTTGCTCCATAGGCACGTAGCACACGCGATTAGTACCTCCGTGGACATCAAGATCTGTAGTGGTTTCTCCCCACAAGGTTTTGACCTTCTCGGAAAAGTCAGACACAAGTGAGGCTGTTTCGGAGGAGTTCTCGTTGTCCACAACAATGATGCGCCATGGTGCCTGCGTAAGCTGCGTAATGGAATTAAGCAGGTTAGAGAGCAGTTCCTGGCGTTTGAAGGTAACTATGACAAGAGCAGTGCGCTTCATATTTCCCCAAAATGTGACTTCGTGAGTGGGTGAGTGCCTATATAGTATAAAGCAGCAATCAAAAGGAGTTTAGATGAGTCACACGCAAAACCACCAACCCCTTGTTTCTCTTGTTGTGCCTATATATAACGTTGCGGACTATCTGGAGCAGTGCCTGGCAAGCATTCAATCGCAGAGCTATACCAACCTGGAGATTATTTGCTTAAACGACGGCTCAACTGACTCGTCTTTAGCTCTTTTAGAAGCATATGCTGCCCGTGATGGACGCCTTGTCATCATAGACAAAGAAAACGAAGGCTACGGAAAAACGTGTAATCGTGGTATTACCGCAGCTCATGGCACATGGGTGGGTATTGTTGAGCCTGACGATTATCTTGAGCCAACTATGGTTCAAGAACTTGTTGATCTTATCCAAGCAAACTGCGGAGAAGACCAGGTAGATATTGCACGTTCTGCGTATTGGCGCGTGTTTGGCAATCAGAAAAACGGTCGAGCAGGAGTAAAAGCTCAGGTAAAAAATGGCGCTGGTTTTACCGAACACAGAATTCCATGCGCCTATAAGGGCCGCGTCAAGCCCAAGCAGCAGCCCTGTTCTATTGACCAGATGGCTCAGCTTCTGTTGCACCATCCTGCCATTTGGACGGCACTCTATCGCAAAGAATTCTTGACCCAGAACCACATCAACTTTAAAGAAGTTCCTGGTGCTGGCTGGGTAGACAACCCCTTCCTCATTGCTTCACATTGCTGCGGTGCCCGTTTGGTGTATACAGACTCAGCGCTTTACAACTATCGCGAGAATGGCTATGCAGAAGCGGCAACCTTTGCACAGCGTCAGCCCAAAATTCCGCTTGAGCGCTGGAATGACATGATGGACGTTGTGGACGCACGCAACATCACCTCAGACGTAGTGCTTAACGCGCTCACACTGCGTGGTATCAACTATGCGCTGCTTACAAAAGACGCGCTTACCTGGCGAGAAGAACATGATGCTGCAGGTCAGATTGACTCAGAAGTGCGCAATCTTCTCGCCAAGAGCTTTGAGCGCATAGATGCAAAGCGCGTGTTTGAAAACCCTGCAATCTCAAGCACAGGTAAAGCACTATTTGCGCAGGTAAGAGGTATTGCTTTGCCAAAAGATGACAAGTTTGCTCGCTATGCATATCTAGCCAAAGAGGGATTTTTCCGCGTCAAAAATGACGGCATTGCACAGACGTTCAAATCGCTTATGGATAGGCGCTAAGGCTGACGAACATCAAGCGACCAAATACCGTCCAACCTTACATGAAGTTACTTACGCAAGAGGTATACGCATAAAGCGTGCGTACCATACAGCTCTTCGTGCATAGGCATAGCGCGCCTGCACTGTGGTAGACAAAATGGCACCAAGCAAAGCATGAGCAACCAATCGCGGAGAAGTTGCCTCAGTAACAATAAGATGAGCTACAGGATTAGAAAGAATCTTAACAATCAGATTTTCTTTCTCCTCATGGCTAAGCTGAGACTCCCCGTTAAAAACGGGATACATGTTCTTAAGAAGCTTGCTGATCAGATAACGACTAATCAACTTTTGAACTTTCTTGGAGTTTGCAAAGCCAAGATGCTTGGCAAGAGCACCAAGTGTCTGACGCTCTTGAGTAAGTTTATCCATAGCGGCAGTAATAGTATCTTCTTCCTTAGAAGAGTCTGCTGGTACATCCACAAAAATTGCTTCAGGAGCGTACGTAATGTTTTTTGCAATCTCAAAACAGTAGCCTACAAAATTGCATTCACCATCAGTCTCTGGTTCATGTTTAATATCGGTCAAAATGCGCGTTGAGCACAACTTTCCACTCATAGACGTCAAATAAGGAAGCTGTGACTCCTCAAATACCTGCGACAATGCAGAAGCCTTTGCACCAAAAGCCTTTTTGCATTCCATAGGTGAATTGGCAGTTTTCATGTGTGCAATAACAATATCTGCCGCTTTAGGTGAACCAACAGGACCGAGAGCAGTAGCTGCAGCATAGAGCTTCTGCAAAACATGGGGATTAAACCTATAAGAAGGCTCAGTAGTAAGCGTATAAGCTCCACGAGCTCGACCCTGAGCAATCTCAAGCGCAACAAAATGGCTAATGCCCGACTGGAACAGGACATCTAGGCGAGGTTCTTGATTAGCAAGGTTATCCAGCATGCGAGCAATCTGAGGGTCAGAGCTGTTGTCAACAATGATGAGCTCCCAATGAGGATAGGTTTGCTCTTGCAGTTGCCTAATTACCGTTCTAATAGCATCAGCATCATTATCAGCAGCCATGAGAACCGAAATCATATGTGGATTGTATGAGCGCTCGTGCATTCCACATCCCCCAAACTGGTCCTAATTTTTAGATACCAGTTTACCCATAAAAAGTGAATTAATAAGACATTTTTATTCTATCAAAATCTCTCCACATAACGTGTTTAACTGCTGTTATGTGGACATCTGACCTGTTTTGTAGGAACGGCGCTACACACAACGCCTATAACGTCTATACGAGCATGCCAACAAGCTTTCCTAAGGCCGTAGGGTCAACGGTAGTGCCACTTGAACCTTCAACAACAGGAGCTTCATCATGCTCAAGATTAGACACGCCAATTGGCTGCACAATCTCTACAAGCTCAAGAAGCTGATTGGGCTTCATATCGGTAATCATTGAAGACAACAAACTAGAAGCATTGCTTACCAGTGAACGAGCGCCCGAACCAGAAAGTGCCGAGATTTTCTCCCACACATCATCTGTGGCAATGATAACGTGCGTAATCTTAATGTTGGTGACAGAAGCAAGTGCGCTAACAAAAGCGATCTGACCGTCATCTTTGTAAATATCTGCCAGTGTTTTAGCGTTTGAGTCTACTTCTGCATACACATCAGTAGGAATAGACACTATATGGCCGGTTCCCTGCGTACGATCAATGACCAAAAGCCGTACAGACTGAAGCGTCGACTCCCCTGCCTTAAGCGAATTTGTGCTGATAACGGCATAGGTAAGAAAGTCATCATCAGATTGTGTAGTGCCATCCGGATTGCCTGAAACACTTTGGCTCTTTACAGCCTTGTTAAGCCCATGATCTCCCAAGTGAGACTCAAGCTGCGCGCGATCCCAAAGAGTTACAACAACAATGCCTACAAGAACAGCAACAATGGCAATTACGGCAAGGCCAATCACGTTGGTATAGGGATTCTCACGCGGAACATCACTGCGCTCAAATCTTTCTCTTTTCCTAGACATACTGGCTCCCTGCCTCACTGTTCATCAGTTCTGCAAGAGCTCCTAAAAAAGACGCTCTCTTCTATGATGCTATTTCTTTGCGAAGGAAACCACCGCACACAATACAAGTGGTAGAAAAGACTTCGTAAACGGCGCGAGAAGGGCAATGAAGCCGTACTGCGCACAGAAACTACGACGCAATCAAGGAACCGAAAGCGCTACCAGGGTTGCAAAACACCCTCTGGATAGCGAACGCTTACAAACGTGAGGCCCTGAGCAGGTGCACAACTGCCAGCAGCAATTCTATTCTGAGCAGCTAGAACCTCGTCAATCCACTCAACAGGCCTGTGACCTCGGCCAATCTCAACCAGTGTGCCCACAATCGTGCGCACCATGTTATGCAAGAAGGCGTTACCCGTAATATCAACTGCAATGAGTTTCTCGCCAGCCTCTTCAATTTCTTCAACGGTAAGGCGCTCCACAAAACGATGCGTTGGCTTGCCCTCGGCAGAAATTGCCTTGCAGAAGCTCTTGAAGTCGTGCTCTCCCACCAGCGCCTGCGCCGCCTTGTCCATAAGATCTGCGTCCAAGTGGCCGTTGTACCACCACACGTGGTCCCAGCCCAGCACGGGACGAGCGCTATCTGCACAAATGCGATAGCGGTACGAGCGAGCCTGGGCATCAAAGCGTGCCGAGAAACCCTGTGGGGCACGGAAGAGTTGTCGGATAGAGATGTCATCGTCGGTCAGAGCGGTGAGCGAGCGGACGAGTTTCTCGCCAGACAGCACCAGTTCAGCGCCATATACGGGAAGGCTCACGTACTGGGCCTGGGCGTGCACGCCGGCATCGGTTCTGCCCGCGCAGGTGAGCTCAACCTCTCTGCGCAAAACGGTCTGAAGCGCGCGACGAAGGTCTCCTGCCACGGTGCGCTGGGTTGGCTGCTCAGCAAAGCCGCAGAAGGCAGCGCCGCGATAACCTAACTTGATGACAAGCGTAGCTTCAGGCTCAGCAGAGGCGTCAGCGAGAGCCTCAGCAGCTGATGGCTCAGCAAAAGGTTCTTCGCATGCATAAACGTTGCACTTTGATGCATTGTTCTGTGACGTTTCTGAGTTCATGAAGCTCCCTGAAAAGACTTTTGGCGCAACAAAGTGATTGTATCGTAGGCTCAAAGAAAGCGCACGCTACGCGACAACAAACGCCAGCGCTGCAGCGTTGCGAGACCTCTGCAGCGTTGCAAGACCACTACAACGTTGCAAGACCGCTACAGCGTTGCAAGCCCAAAGCACACGGCAGACCAGAGCAGAAGCACAACCCAGTCCACAAGCTGCATTTTTGCGGAGATACGCGTACGTTTTGCTGCACCAAGACAGCGATCTGTCATTGTTTGCGCCATCTGATCTGCACGCTGAAAGAGCGAGACGGTCAGCGGCACCAGAAGCGTAAACCACTTTTTGATTCGCTCAACAATACCACCCGATTCAAAATTGAATCCACGCGCCCTCTGAGCTGCTCTAATTCTGTCGAGTTCTTCTAAGGTAAGAGGAATTGCTCGCAGTGCAATTGAGAGCGCAATGCTCAGGCCGTCAACGTCAACACGGATAAGGCGCAGAGGCATCAGCAGTACAGAAAAACCGTCAGCAAGCTGCGTGGGCGTGGTTGTCGACGCTACCGATAAAACCAGTGCTAGAGCAAGCAATACGCGAGCAATAGCCACAGTGCTCCTGTAAAAACCTTCCACAGAAAGTCCAACTGATCCAGAGAAAATGATATCGGGGTGTCCAATAAACACCAGCGTATTAGCCACAAATGAGAGAAGCAAAACAAAAGCCGCAGGCTTTGCCACGCGCAAAAACTCAGGCAAACTTACTCGAGCGCTCCAAAGAAGGCCTACGCAAATCAAAGCAAATGCAGCAAATGCAAGTGGTTGCTGCACATAAAAAAGAGCAACAATTCCCACAAGGGTAGCAACGATTTTTGTCTGAGCTGTCAATGAAGCAAGCGAGAAGTGCTTAAGCAGAGCACAGGAGCACTTAGACATAGCAGGCCTCCAAAAGCTCATGCAATACGCTTACAAACAGTGGGCAATCAAGCTGCGCAGCCTCGTATATCTCTGGGTTTGTCTGTGCTTTTTGCACATTGACGTCTGCAACAACACAGCCCTTCTCGAGAAACACTACTCTGTCAGCAAAAGGAAGCCATTCGCTTACATCATGGGTGATTGCAAGAACCGCCTTACCCTCGTTTGCCAGCTCACGAGCAAGATGTAGCACCTGCGAGCGCGACTCGCCATCAAGTCCAGACGTTGCCTCATCAAACACCACCGCGTACGTTGCGCAGGCCAGCGTTCCTGCAAGCGCTGCGCGACGAGCCTGGCCACCAGAAAGCGTCAACGGAGACGCGTCCATGACCTGCTGGTCAAGCCCCACACGTGCTGCCGCATACGCAACAAGCGCCTCAACATCATCTGGCGAGAAACCCTTGTTATTTGGACCAAACGCGATATCTTCAGCAACACTTTGAGCAAACAGCTGATCCTGAGGACGCTGAAAACACATACCGACATCTCCAGGACGCACCAGTCGCGCATCGATTGTTGCGTGCCCGGTATCAGCCTCTATGAGGCCAGCTGCTATACGGGCGCAGGTTGTTTTTCCAGAGCCAGAAGCGCCTACCATAACAACAAGCTCCCCTGTGGCAGATAGTGTTACGTCATGCAGAACGGGCCTGTCAAACGCGTGAGACACGCCACAAACCGCCAGCTCATGCTCCTCGCCAAGAGCTTGAATTCCGTCATAGTTGTTTGCTCGCACTACCTCAAGGGCGCGCTTATAGACAAGCTCATCCAAAGCGTCAAATGCAAGGTTGTTCTGAACAAGAAACGCAACAAACTCTGATGCGTTAAAAGGCACATCAAACTTATAGCCAGCCTGTGCAGCTATCTGCGCTGTTGCTGTGAGTGCATCATCAAAACCAGCGTTTGCGATTGCGTTTGCATCCAAGAGAAACTCTGTGGGAGTTCCCGACCAAACTAACTGGCCTTTCTCCAAAACAAGTACCTGGTCAGCCCCGGGAAGAGACTCAAACGAATGAGAAATCTCAAGCACACCCATTCCGTTTGTAACAAGGGTGTTTACCAGGTTAGAAAGGTGATTTCTGAATCGAGTATCAAGCTGCGCAAACGCCTCATCAAGCACCAGATAACGTGGACACACTGAAAGTGCTGCTGCAATAGAAACAAGCTGCTGTTGGCCTCCAGAAAGCGTGTGCGTAGGTGCATCAATTAGATCGGCAATGCCACAAAGCTCCAGTGTTTGAGTAACGCGAGAAACAATCTCTTCTTTTGGTAACCCAAGATTAGCAGGGCCAAAGGCAACCTCATCAAAGACAGTTGCACAAACAAGCTGCGCTGTTGGATCTTGGCGGACCATTCCCACAACAGAAGAAATCTGAGAAGACGGTACCTCAGCAGTTGAATTGCCGTCTACTAAAATCTCTCCAGAAAATGGAAAGAGCGATGCGTTACAAAGATTTGCGAGCGTTGACTTACCTGAACCATTGTGGCCAAGTACAACCGTTCTAGAGCCCGGCTTTAGGGTGAATGAAACGTCATCAAGGGTTAGTGCCATTGGGTGCAGAGATTGGCTCTCAGTGGCTCCTGTGGCATCTTCAGAAGCAGAGTCAGTCATAGATTGCGCAGCAGCTGACGTACCGTATACGAAAGATACGTTTTTGAACTCAATCATGACAACCCTCCTTCATTTGAAAAAGAGGTCCCAGCAAAAAGCCAGGACCTCTTTAGATTCACTTTGACAGAAGTTACTCTGCAGCCTCTTCGGTCTGCTCGGTCTCCTCTGCTGGAGCCTCGGTCTCCTCTTCCTTTACAGGAGCAGGAGCAACCTTGGTTGCCTTAGCCTTCTTGTTAGAAGCCTTTGGCTGAACTGGCTCGGTAACAAGCTCAAGGATAACAACCTCAGAAGCGTCGCCCTTACGAGGACCAAGCTTCATGATACGGGTGTAACCGCCGTTGCGGTCAGCCCACATACCCTGAGCAGCCTTGTCAAATACCTCACGGACAAGCTCTGCGTTACCAACCTTGGCCATAGCAAGACGACGAGCGTGAAGATCGCCGCGCTTTGCCCAAGTGATGACCTTGTCGACCTCGCCGCGAACTGCCTTAGCGCGGACGTCAAGAGTCTTAATACGATCGTTAGTGAAAAGGGCTTGGATCAGGCTCTTCTTGATGGCCTTGGTGTGGCTAGCATCAGTACCAAGCTTCATGCCCCTCTTCTTATTGTGCCTCATAATTTACATTCTCCTATGCGTGACAAGGCGCGACTAAGCCTTAAGGGACAGGCCCATGCTCTCGAGCTTTTCCTTGACTTCTTCAATAGACTTAACACCAAAGTTTCTGATGTTGAGAAGATCGTTCTCAGAGAAATCAACGAGCTGACGGACAGAGTGAATTCCTGCACGCTTGAGGCAGTTGTAAGAACGGACGGAAAGGTCCAGATCCTCAACCTGCTTCTCAAGCTCGGAATCGTCCTCGACGTCTGCCTTAGCAAAAATCGAAGCCTCTTCCTGAGTCTCGTCAAAATCAGTAAGTCCCATGAATGCGCTCATGTGCTGGTTAATGATGTTTGCAGCCTCAACGACAGCCTCGCGAGGGCTGATTGCACCATTGGTCTCAACCTCAAGCACCAGACGATCATAGTCGGTGTGACGGCCAACACGGCAAGGCTCAACAGCCTTAGCGCAGCGGCGAACTGGCGAGAAGATCGAGTCAACGTGAATGAATCCAATTGGATCGCTCTCACGCTCGTTATCCTCACCGGAAACATAACCGCGACCATTACCAAGGCGAAGCCTCATGGAAAGATGAGCTCCCTCAGCAAGAGTGCAAATGTGCTGAGCTGGGTTAACCAACTCGTAGCCCATAGGAACATCAAGATCAGCACCAGTGACTGTGCAAGGACCATCAACAGAGATAGAAGCCTCAGCCTCATCAGAGTTGTTGGTGTTGCGGAAAACTAGGCCCTTAACGTTCAGAACGATGTCAGTAACGTCCTCATAGACGCCTTCAACCGTAGTGAACTCATGCTGAACGCCATCAATCTGGATGGCCTCAACCGCAGCTCCCTCAAGAGAGGAAAGCAGTACGCGGCGGAGGGAGTTGCCAAGCGTGTCACCATAGCCACGCTCAAGCGGCTCTACGCTCACACGAGCGACGTTTGCGCCGATTTCATCTACCGACACATTTGGTCGGATAAATTCGGACATTGCTACCTCCAAAACGGGTCGGGCTTACTTGGAGTAGAGCTCGACGATCAGCTGTGCGTCAATCTCAAGGTCGATCTGATCGCGGGTTGGAAGCTGAAGAACAGTGCCCTGCAGCTTCTCAATGTCAACCTCAAGCCATGCAGGAACTGCCATGTGCTCGGAGGAAATGAGAGCTTCCTTGATTGGAAGAAGATCCTTTGCCTTGGAAGCAACAGCGATAACATCGCCGCTCTTTACGCGATAAGAAGGAATGTCAACGCGCTGACCGTTAACGGTGATGTGACCGTGACGGACAGTCTGACGAGCCTCTTTACGTGTACGAGCAAAGCCAAGGCGGAAGATGACGTTGTCAAGACGAGTCTCAAGGATGCTCATCAGGTTGTCACCAGTAATGCCTGGGTTCTTCTTAGCCATCTCATAGTAGCCGTGGAACTGGTTCTCAAGGACGCCGTAAATGAACTTAGCCTTCTGCTTCTCACGGAGCTGCATACCGTACTCGCTCTCCTGGCGACGACGGCGACGTGGCTCACGGTTAGAAGTCTTATTGATCCCCATCACAACGGGATCGATGCCAAGCTGACGACATCTTTTAAGGACCGGGGTCCTATCAATTGCCATTTGCTTGTCCTTTCGTGCTAGTTGCGACGGCGCTTTTTAGGACGGCAGCCGTTGTGTGCAATAGGTGTCTTATCCTGAATACCCGAAACCTCAAGGCCTGCTGCCTGAAGGGAACGGATTGCGGTCTCGCGACCAGAGCCTGGGCCCTTAACAAAAACAGCTACCTTGTGGAGACCGTGCTCCATTGCTGCCTTTGCTGCTGCCTCTGCTGCAAGCTGTGCAGCAAAAGGAGTGGACTTACGAGAGCCCTTGAAGCCGACGGTACCACCGGACTGCCAGGAAATTACATTACCCTGGGGATCGGAAATAGAGACAATCGTGTTATTGAATGTGCTCTTGATGTGGGCCTGGCCCACTGCAATGTTTTTACGCTCGGAGCGGCGGACGCGTGTAGTGCGAGCGTTCTTTTTCTGTGCCATTAGCTACTCCTCGCCTACTTCTTCTTGCCGCCCACCTGACGCTTCTTACCCTTACGAGTACGAGCGTTAGTGTGGGTACGCTGACCGTGGACAGGGAGGCCCTTGCGGTGACGGAGGCCGCGGTAGCAGCCAATCTCCATCAGTCGGGCAACATTCTGACGCACCTCGCGGCGAAGATCGCCCTCGGTGGTGTAGTTAGCGTCAATAAAGTCACGAATCTTGGTGACTTCTTCCTCTGTGAGGTCCTTGACGCGAGTATTTACATCGATACCAGTCTCGTTGCAAATCTTGGTTGCACGAGTCTGACCAATGCCGTAAAGATAGGTGAGTCCGACCTCAACACGCTTATCGCGTGGCAGGTCGACGCCGTTAATACGGGCCAACTTGGTGCTCCTTCCTTAGCCCTGACGCTGTTTGTGGCGCGGGTTCTCGCAAATCACGTAAACCTTACCGTGGCGACGGATGACTTTGCACTTGTCGCACATCTTCTTTACCGAAGGACGTACCTTCATGTGTCTTCCTTTCGGTTCTGCTGATACGAACTATATACTCGCCCAGCCGCTGGCGTGAAATACCGACTGTACTTGCGTACATGTGCCCTTGCAACATGCGCAAAGACACAGATAGCCTCATGCATGGCACAAGGCTTTTGCGTTACTTACTTATATCGGTAAGTAATGCGACCCCTGGTAAGATCGTAAGGAGAAATCTCTACTACAACCTTGTCACCAGGGAGAATTCGAATGTAGTTCATTCGAATCTTACCTGAGATGGTGCAAAGGATGGTCTTGCCGTTCTCTAACTCAACGTTAAACATAGCGTTTGGCAGGGGTTCTAGTACCTTGCCTTCAAGCTCAATCGCGTCTTGTTTAGCCAACTTTCATCCTCTCGACACATCGACAGCGGTTATCAATAATACATAAAAATGTGCCACTCGTCTATCACTTATTTTTTCAACACAATTAGATAGCGAGAAGAACTATGTATTAGTTACTCTATACCGCCTTGCATCTCGCACCATGGACCAACTTCGTCTTCAGAGACGATAACAGGACCATCGGCAGTAATAGCAACGGTGTTCTCATAATGAGCTGATGGCAGGCCGTCATCGGTAACAACGGTCCAACCATTTTCAAGAACGGTGCAATCGTAGGTGCCCATGGCAATCATTGGCTCGATTGCAATTACCATTCCCTCACGAAGAACAATGCCGTTACCTGCACGACCATAATTTCTGACCTCTGGATCCTCGTGAAGATTGCGACCAATACCATGGCCAACAAAATCACGAATGACACCGTAGCCATTATCCTCAGCAAGCTTCTGAACTGCATGTCCAACGTCGCCAAGGCGAGCGCCAGGAACTGCAGCTGCAATACCTGCCTTAAGGCAATCGCGCGTAACCTCACAAAGTGCCTGGGTTTTCTCGTCAACTGTTCCGCAGTAGAACGTCCAAGCGTTATCTCCTGCCCAACCGTTAACGGTAGCACCTGTATCAATGGTCAGAATATCACCATCTTGCAAAATGACGTTAGCTGATGGAATACCGTGAACAATCTGCTCGTTAATAGAAGAGCAAACAGATCCAGGGAATCCACCGTAGCCCTTAAAGGTAGGGGTTCCGCCATGAAGTCTAATAAAAGCTTCAACAGCGCGGTCAATCTCGAGCGTTGAAACACCAGGTCTAATCATGGATCCAGCACGACGAAGGGCCGCCTTAGAAAGGGCGCCCGACACCTTCATTGCCTCGATTTGTTCAGGTGTTTTTATCGTAATCATAGTGCGAGGAGTGTCTTTACGTCGGCGAATACCTCGTCAACAGGACGATCTCCGTTGACCTCCTTCAGAATTCCATGACCCTTGTAGTACTCGATCAAAGGAGAAGTCTGGTTCTCGTATACATCAAGACGCTTACGAATTGTCTCTGGCTTATCGTCATCACGCTGATACATCTCACCAGAGCAATTTGGGCAAGTCTCTGTACCAGCAGGCGCAGTATAACCACACTCTTTGCACGTACGGCGAGAAGAAAGACGCTCAACAATAACCTCTGGCTCAACAGCAACAAGCAGAGCTGCATCAAGCTTGAGGCCCATATTCTGAAGCTCAGAATCAAGGGTTACTGCCTGAGCGGTGTTGCGTGGGAAGCCATCAAGAATAAAACCAGCCTTTGCATCGTCTGCAGAAAGGCGCTCTTTTACCAGGTCAATTACAAGCTGATCTGGAACAAGCTGACCAGCATCCATATACTCTTTAGCCTTAACGCCAAGCTCAGACTGAGCTTTAACAGCAGCACGAAGAAGGTCACCGGTTGAGATGTGAGCAAGTCCATACTCTGCAACGAGCTTCTGAGCCTGTGTACCCTTGCCAGCGCCAGGTGCGCCGAGAAGAACAATGTTCATGCTTCGCCTTCCTTTCAAATAATAAAAGGGGCCTGTTTCCAGGCCCCTTTATGCTTCGTATTAAGAACTACTTAAAGAAGCCCTCATAGTTGTGCATCTTAAGGTGGGACTCAATGGAAGAGAGTGTATCCATTGCAACACCGACCATAATCAGGACGGAAGTTCCACCAAACGCCTGTATCAACGAATCGCCTGTGAACCAGAAAATAATGGTTGGGACGATTGCAAGAACTGCCATAAAGATAGCACCAGGGAGGGTGACTCTGTCAATAACAGTCTTGATATACGTTGAAGTAGCAGTACCTGGACGAACACCAGGAATAAAGCCACCCTGCTTCTTAAGCTGGTCTGCTGTCTCCTCTGGATTGAACACCATTGAGGTGTAGAAGTATGCAAAGAAGACAATGAACATAACTGAGAGAACCCAGTTAACCCATCCAGAAGAAAGTGAAGTAGCAAGATTTTGAATCCACTCTACTCCTGGGAAGAACACAGCAACCTGAGCAGGAAGGTACAGGATTGCAGATGCAAAGATGATTGGTACAACGCCTGCAGTGTTTACCTTAATTGGAAGGTATGTTGACTGACCACCCATCATACGACGACCAACAACGCGCTTGGCATAGTTGATAGGAATACGACGCTGACCACGCTCAATGTAAACAATGAGCGGAATAATAGCGAGCATAACCACAACAGTAACAACGGTAAGAACAATGTTTCCACGAGTAGTTACTGAAGAAATAAGGGCTGTTGGAAGTCCAGCCATGATGTTTGCAAAGATGATAAGACTCATTCCGTTGCCAACACCCTGCTGAGTAATAACCTCACCGAGCCACATAATAATGATGGCACCAACTAGCATGGTAAAGACTACCAGGAAGTTTTCAAGTGCCTCAGGCACGCCCTCCATAGATGCAAAAGATACACCATAGCTCTTAAACAAGAACAGGTAACCAACTGCATTGAGCAGAGCTAAGCCAACCGTAAGATAACGCGTGTACTGCGTAATCTTACGCTGGCCGCTCTCACCATCTTTAGCAAGCTCGCCAAGAGATGGAATAACGGACTGCATCATCTGGAAGATGATCTGAGCCGTAATGTAAGGCATGATGCCCAGACTGAAAACAGACATGCGAGAAAGAGCGCCACCCGAAAATAGGTTAAGCACGGCCATTGCGCCATTCTTAGAAAGACCATTCTGATAAACAGAAAGCATCTGCTGGAATGGAGCACCGGGCACAGGAAGATAGGCACCAAAACGGTACAGAAGAAGAATCAGTACCGTAAGGAGAATCTTTCCCCTTAGTTCCGGAACACGAAATGCGTTGGCGATTCCTTTACTCACTACTCGGCCTCAACCTTTCCACCGGCCGCCTCGATCTTAGCCTTTGCGGAGGCGGAAACCTTGTCGACCTTAACAGTGAGCTTCTTAGAAAGCTCGCCATCACCCAGAACCTTGACTGGGATGAAGTTGTACTTGATAACTCCCTTAGCAACCAGAGCCTCTGCGTCTACGGTCTCGCCGTCTGCAAAGAGAGCGTTCAGACGAGCAACGTTGACTGGAGCGTACTCAACACGGTTGTGGTTAGTGAAACCAGGAAGCTTAGGAAGACGCATAGCCAGTGGCTGCTGTCCACCCTCGAAGCCAGCGCCCTTACCGCCACCAGAGCGGGAGAGCTGACCATTCATACCGCGGCCGGCAAAAGTACCATTGCCTGAAGAATTACCGCGACCTACGCGCTTACGATTTTTGCGCGAACCCACTGCGGGGCGAAGATCATTGAGCTGCATTATTACTACCTCTAGTTCTCTTCAACCTCGACAAGGTGCTTAACCTTGAAGATCATTCCACGAATGCTTGGGTTGTCAGGCTGCTCGACGGTATCGCCGATCTTGTGGAGGCCGAGGGCCTTCACCGTAGCAGTCTGGTCCTTCTTGACGCCTGCAACAGCGCCACGGACAAGCTTGATGCTAAGGTTCTTAGCCATCGTTAGTTCTCCTTTCCGACGAACATATCGCCGACGGTTAGGCCACGACGCTCAGCTGCTTCTTCTGGGCTGGAAAGCTCCTTCAGACCCTCAGCTGCTGCCTTAATCATGTTCAGAGCGTTGTCGGTACCAAGGGACTTAGAAAGTACATTGGTGATACCTGCAAGCTCGAAGAGTGGACGAATAGGACCGCCAGCAATAACACCAGTACCCTCGAATGCAGGCTTAATAAGAACAGAACCTGCACCATAGTGACCAGTGACTGCGTGTGGTACGGAACCAGTCTCGGTCAGTGGGACCTTGAACATGTTCCTCTTTGCGTCCTCGACGCCCTTCTGAATTGCCAGAGGCACCTCAGCGGAACGACCCTGGCCAATACCAACGTTACCCTTACCGTCGCCAACGACTACCAGAGCAACGAGTGACATACGGCGGCCACCCTTAACGGTCTTGGAAACGCGGTGAATATAAACGACGCGCTCCTGAAGATCCGTATCCTGCTGGCGCTTACGATCACGTGCCATTGAATCCTCCTAGAACTTCAGGCCCGCGTTGCGGGCGCCATCTGCCAAAGCCTTGACGCGGCCGTGATAGAGACGGCCACCACGGTCAAAAGTGACCTCAGTGACGTTCTTCTCGGCAGCGCGCTTACCGATAAGCTCACCTACGAACTCAGCTGCCTCCTTGTTGGAGCCAACCTTGCCAGTAGAACGGAACTCTGGGTCAAGCGTAGAGGCAGAGCAGAGAGTTCTTCCAGAAGCGTCGTCAATAAGCTGTGCATAAATGTTTGCGTTTGTGCGGTGAACTGCAAGACGCGGACGCTCAGGTGTACCAAAGACCTTGGCACGTACGCGGCGCTTGCGGCGTTCAAGACCCGCCTTTTTCGCCTGCTGCTTGTTCATTCCTTCTCCTTAGAGACATGCCATCACCTAACGGGGTGATGGTCTTTTAGCCTAAAAGTAGGGTTGCTTTACTTAGCAGCCTTACCGAGCTTCCTGCGGATGTGCTCACCTTCGTAGTGAATGCCCTTGCCCTTGTAAGGCTCTGGTGGACGCTTCATACGAATCTCAGCTGCAACCTGGCCGACCTTCTCCTTAGAAATACCCTTAACGGTAACGTGAGTGTTATCAGGTACCTCAAAGCTAATGCCCTCAGGTGCAACATAAAGAACTGGGTGAGAATAACCAAGGGAAAGGTCAAGATCCTTGCCCTTAAGTGCTACACGATAACCAACGCCGGTGAGCTCAAGCTTCTTCTCGAAGCCCTCAGAGACGCCAACAACCATGTTGTGGATAAGGGTGCGGACAAGACCCTGCTGAGCGTTGGACTCAGAGGACTCGTCAACGCGAGTAACGAGAATCTCCTCGCCCTCCTGAGCAATAGCAACAAGCTCAGAGAAAGTACGAGTCAGCTCGCCCTTAGAACCCTTAACGGTAACGGTGGTGTTATCAACTGTCACAGTGACTCCAGCAGGAATCTGGACAGGCTTCTTACCAATACGAGACACGGCTGTCTCCTTTCATTCCTGTCAGATTTACCAAACGTAAGCGATGACCTCGCCGCCAACGCCGTTCTTACGAGCGTCGCGGTCGCACATCATGCCCTTAGAAGTGGAAACCACTGCGGTACCAAGACCACCAAGAACGCGTGGAAGCTTCTCAGCGGTGGAGTAAATGCGCAGACCAGGCTTGGAAATGCGACGGATGCCGCGGATAACCTTAGCGCGCTTCTTACCATACTTAAGGGTGATGTGAAGAGTCTTCTGAGGCTTAGTATCCTCAACGGTGTAACCCTCGACATAGCCCTCTTCGGTGATGACGCGAGCAATCTCAACGAGCACCTTGCTCGATGGCATGGATACGGAATCCTTGCCAGCTGAGTTTGCGTTACGAATACGCGTCAGCATGTCTGAAATGGGATCGGTAATTTTCATTTGATCCTTCTCCTTCGTTAATGATGAAACTGCGTGTCTGGTTCATCTACACCCGTGGCGCAGATGCCTTGACGCCAGAGCCCTGAGTCCTACCAGCTTGCCTTGCGGACACCAGGAAGCTCGCCCTTGCTCGCTAGCTCACGGAAGCACACACGGCACAGACCAAACTTGCGGTAAACGGAGTGGGGACGTCCACAACGCTGGCAACGGTTCTGTGTGCGCGTAGAGTACTTCGGCTCACGCGAGGCTTTGACGATCATCGAAGTCTTAGCCACAAATCCTCCTTCAAAATGCAACTTGGCGAACGCCAAGATGACTTCAAACAATAGTGCTGGTGACTATGTCACCCGGCATCAATGATGCCAACAGGAATGCGCTTAACTTAAAGCGCAGGTAAAAGTTAGTCCTGCTTGAATGGGAAGTGGAAGGCGTCGAGAAGTGCCTTGCCCTCCTCATTGGTCTTAGCAGTGGTGACAATGGTGATGTCCATACCACGGGTGTGGTCCATCTTGTCAAAGTCAATCTCTGGGAAGATGAGCTGCTCGGTTACGCCCATGGAGAAGTTACCACGGCCGTCGAAGCTCTTAGCAGAGATACCACGGAAGTCGCGGATACGAGGAATTGCAACTGCGATCAGACGATCCAGGAACTCCCACATACGATCGCCACGAAGGGTAACTTTAGCGCCAATTGGCATACCCTGGCGAAGCTTAAAGGTTGCGATAGACTTGCGAGCGTGTGTAACAAGTGGCTGCTGACCAGTGATGGTACGGAGGTCGTTTACAGCGCCGTCGATTGCCTTAGCGTCTGTAGCTGCCTCGCCAACACCCATGTTGACAACGATCTTCTCAAACTTAGGAATCTGGTTAACGTTGGTGTAACCAAATTTCTCCTTCAGAGCGTCACGCACAGATGCGTAGTAAAGCTCTTTAAGGCGAGGTGTGTACTTCTCGTCTGCCATGGTTTCTCCTTAACTCTTGGGGTTTTAAGTGCGGGGATCGCCTCGCACCTCCTAGTTTGGCGAACTAGGAGCCATCTGCGTCCTCGAGACATACGTGTCCCACAGAAAGACGCAATGAACAATATTAGACCTTATTGAGCAAAAATGGGGCGAGAATTTCAAGCTAGCTGATATTTTTTCGTGTCATCACACGACTTCCACACGACTTCCACACGACTTCCACACGACACAGCACTTCTCGCCCAAAAGAAAACCCCGCTATCTGATGATAACGGGGTTTGAAGTAGCTCTTTGGTGTTTCTTATAAAGCGAGAAACACGGGTAACTTAGAGCTCAGCGCCTGACTTCTTGGAGACGCGGACCTTGGTGCCGTCCTCCTTGATCAGGTAGCCAACACGGGTTGGCTTGTCGGTCTTAGGGTCGATAAGAGCAACATTGGAAGCGTCGATTGCTGCCTCTGCCTCAACGATGCCACCCTGCTGGTTAGCTGCGTTTGGCTTGACATGGCGCTTTGCAATTGCAACGCCCTCAACGACAACCTTGTTCTTCTCTGGATATACGCGAAGTACCTCGCCGCGCTTACCCTTGTCCTTACCAGTGAGGACCTCGACCTTGTCGCCCTTCTTGATCTTCATCTTAGGCATGTCGTTCCTCCTTAAAGGGTCTCAGGTGCAAGTGAGACAATCTTCATGTACTTGTGGTCGCGCAGCTCGCGAGCGACTGGTCCAAAGATACGAGTACCCTTGGGCTCACCCTCTTTGTTAACAAGAACGCATGCGTTCTGGTCAAAGCGGATGTAGCTACCGTCCTTGCGACGGGTGTCCTTAGCGGTACGAACGATGACGCAGCGAACAATGTCGCCCTTCTTCACCGAACCACCTGGAGTAGCCTCCTGGACAGCGCCAATGATGACGTCGGCAAGGCCGGCGTAACGACGCTTGGAGCCACCAAGGACCTTGACGCACTTTACGCGCCTTGCGCCGCTGTTGTCAGCGACGTTGAGAATGGTCTCCATCTGAATCATGTGACGTTCCTCCGGAACCTAATTTCTCAGAGGTGCGCGTATTTGCGCACGTGAGAAATAATGATAGATACAAAACTAGGTTGAGCTAAAAGCTGTTTCCTAGGTGCTAATTACTTAGCGCGCTCAACGATCTCTGCGAGACGCCAACGCTTGGTCTTGGAAAGAGGACGAGTCTCCATGACGCGGACGGTATCGCCCAGACCAGCCTCGTTGTTCTCATCATGAACGTGAAGCTTCTTGCCGATGGTCATCATCTTGCCATACTTAGGGTGGTGCTTACGGTACGTAATCTCTACCGTAATCGTCTTCTCGCCAGAGATGGAGACGACGAGTCCGGTACGAACCTTACGCGCATTTCTGCTTTCGGTCTCTGCCATAACTTATCTCCTGCGATCTAGTTCTGCTCTGCGGATGCTTCCGCAGCAATTTGACGGGTGCGCATCTCGGTCTGAACGCGAGCAATGTCGCGCTTAACAGCCTTGACACGAGCGGTGTTGTCCAGCTGGCTGGTTGCCATCTGGAAACGAAGATTAAAGAGCTCTGCGCGGCCTTCCTCGAGTTTCTTAGCGAGGTCTGCATCGCTCATAGCCTTGATTTCGGTGTACTTCATTAGTTCTCACCGTCCTGATCGGCCTTGGAGACAATCTTGGTCTTAATTGGAAGCTTGTGCTGAGCAAGACGGAGAGCCTCACGAGCAACTTCCTCTGGTACGCCATCAATCTCAAACATGATACGACCAGGCTTAACAACTGCTACCCACTCTTCTGGGTTACCCTTACCGGAACCCATGCGAGTCTCTGCAGGCTTCTTGGTGATTGGCTTATCTGGGAAGATAGTAATCCAAACCTTACCGCCACGCTTCATCTCACGGGTGAGAGCAATACGAGCAGCCTCAATCTGGCGGTTAGTAATCCAGTGAGCCTCCTCTGCACGGATGCCCCAGGAACCAAAATGCAGCTGGGTATTACCCTTTGCCTGGCCCTTCATGGAACCGCGCTGTACCTTACGGTGCAATACACGCTTTGGAGCAAGCATTAACGGCCCCTCCTCTCATTGCGAGCACGACGAGGACGAGCGGAGCCCTCAAGAGCTGGGTTAGGTGTTGGCTGTCCAGGCATCTTCTCGCCGTAATAAATCCAAACCTTGATACCAACAGCGCCCATGGTGGTGCGACCTGTAGCGGTACCATAGCCGATTGCAGCACGAAGGGTGTGCAGAGGCACGCGACCCTCACGGTACCACTCACGGCGGCCCATCTCAGCACCGTTCAGACGACCGGAGCACTGGATACGAATACCCTTAGCGCCAGCCTTACGAGCGGACTGAACAGCCTTACGCATAGCGCGACGGAAAGCGACACGCTGCTCGAGCTGCTCTGCGATGGACTGAGCAACGAGGTTTGCGTCAAGCTCAGGACGCTTAACCTCGACGACGTCAACGTTGACCTGACCCTTGCCGACCTTAGCAACACGCTCAAGATCTGCACGGAGGCCGTCAATCTCTGCACCCTTCTTGCCAATGACAATACCAGGACGTGCGGAGAAAATAGTTACCTTGACCTTATCGCCAGCGCGCTCGATATCAATACGAGCAACAGCTGCCTTCTCAAGGCGCTTCTCGAGATACTTGCGGATAGCAAGATCGTTGCCGAGCTGCTCGGCGTAGTCCTTATCGGCGTACCAACGAGAACGCCAGCTCTCGGTTACACCAAGACGGAAGCCTGTAGGCTGTACTTTCTGACCCATTCCTACGCCTCCTTTCGAGGTGCAACGACAACGGTAATGTGGCTCATGCGCTTGTTAATGCGGGAAGCCGAACCCTTTGCACGAGGGCGAATACGCTTAAGCGTTGGGCCTTCGTCAACAAAAGCGGTCTTGACTACCAGGTTGTTAGCACGGAGACCATTGTTGTTCTCGGCGTTAGCAACTGCGGAGCGCAGAACCTTAGCAATATCAGTTGCGGCAGCGCGAGTCGAGAACTGAAGAACCTCAAGGGCCTTCTCGACAGACTTACCGCGGACAAGCGCGACAACTGCGCGAGCCTTACGAGGAGCAACGCGAACATACTTAGCTGTTGCGCGAACCTCAATAGAATCGGTGTTCTTAGCCATTTACTACACTCCCCCTATTTGGCCTTGTGACCGCGGAAGGTACGGGATGGGGAGAACTCGCCCAACTTGTGACCAACCATGGACTCAGTGACGTACACAGGTACATGCTTACGACCATCGTGAACAGCGATGGTGTGACCGACCATCTCAGGGAAGATGGTTGAGGAACGTGACCAAGTCTTGATGACGTCCTTCTTGCCAGCCTCGTTCATTGCAGCGACACGCGCAAGGAGGCGAGTCTCCACAAAGGGGCCTTTTTTGAGACTTCTGCTCATTTATCTACTCCTACTCGTGTCTTACTTGGACTTACGACGGCGAATGATCAGGCGGTTAGAAGCCTTCTTCGGGTCGCGGGTCTTATAACCCTTGGTTGGCTTACCCCATGGGGTGACGGAAGGACGACCAGAAGTGTGGTTCTTACCTTCACCACCGCCGTGTGGGTGGTCAACAGGGTTCATGACAGTACCACGGACGGTAGGACGGACGCCTGCCCAGCGGGAACGACCAGCCTTACCAACAACAATGTTGGAGTGCTCAGCGTTGCCAACCTCGCCGATGGTTGCACGGCAGGTCAGAAGAACACGACGGAGCTCGGAGGAAGGCATACGCAGAACTGCATAGCCGTTGTCCTTACCCATGAGCTGGACGGAAGTACCAGCAGCACGTGCCATTGCAGCACCCTTGCCAGGCTGGAACTCAACTGCGTGAACAAGAGTACCTACTGGAATCTGCTCAAGAGTGGTGCAGTTACCAGGCTTGATGTCGACGTCCTTGGTACCAGAAAGAACAGTGTCACCGACGCTCAGGCCCTCTGGGCAAAGGATGTATGCCTTTGCGCCGTCTGCATAGTGCAGAAGAGCAATACGAGCGGAACGGTTAGGATCGTACTCAACAGTGGCGACCTTAGCTGGGATGTCATCCTTGCGACGCTTGAAGTCGATACGACGGTACTGGCGCTTGTGGCCACCACCCTGGTGACGGGTAGTGATGCGGCCATTGTTGTTGCGGCCAGCCTTCTTTGGCAGAGGCTCGAGAAGGGACTTCTCGGGCTTATCAGTTGTAATCTCAGCAAAGTCTGAGATTGTCTGGAAGCGCCTGCCTGCGCTTGTTGGCTTTAGATGCCTAACTGCCATAAACAGTATCCCTTTCTTCTCCGTTGGCTAGCCCGCTTAAGGGAAAGTCGAGCTAACACCGGATTACCACGGTACCGCGCGTATCTATAATGCGCGGCATACGAACCCGTACCTCAAAAGAGGCACGGGAGAAAAACCTTACTCAGCAGAGTTATTACCGAAGATCTCGATAGTCTCACCAGCAGCGAGGGTAACAATAGCCTTCTTCCACTGGCGGGTTTTACCTGCCTGCTGATAACGTACACGCTTGTTCTTTGGCTTAACAGAAAGTGTGTTTACCTTGGTGACGTGTACAGAGAAGAGCTTCTCTACAGCTGCAGCAATCTCTTCTTTACCTGCGTTACGAGCAACCTCAAAAGTGTACTTGCCCTGCTCCATCAGATCGAAAGCACGCTCTGAAACGATAGGACGAATGATGACCTCATAAGGAGAGTTCATTATGCGAGCACCTCCCCAAGCTGCTTAGCAACATCAGCGGACATAACAAGTGCGCCGTTGTCGATTAGGAAACGAGTAGTTACCTCAGAAACGCCGAAGACCGAAACCTTAGGAAGGTTGCGGAAAGAGAGGTAGGTGTTGACGTCGTCGTCTGGGACAATGACGGTAACGCGCTTACCCTCAATACCGAGGTTCTGAAGTGCAGCCTTTGCCTGCTTGGTGGAAGGCTGAGCAAACTCAAGAGAGTCAACGAGGACAAGCTCGGAGTCTGCAACCTTGCCGGAGAGGACGGACCTCATAGCAAGCTTGACCATCTTGTTGTTAATACGACGTGCGTGTGAACGAGGGGTAGGTCCAAAGATGACGCCACCACCAGTCCACTGACCAGCACGAATAGAACCCTGGCGAGCACGACCAGTACCCTTCTGACGGTAAGGCTTAACGCCACCGCCGGATACCTCGTGACGGTTCTTTGTAGAGTGGGTACCCTGACGTGCGGATGCGTCCTGGCAGACTACAACCTGGTGCACAACAGGGATGTTTGGCTCAATGCCGTAGACGTCAGAGGAGAGCTCGGCGTCGCCGACCTTCTTTCCCTCTACGTTCTTAATCTCATACTTGGACATGTTGTCTCCTTGTTAGCCTAAGTGTTTGCCTAAAGGCCCTTAGGCCATGCGGACCTGGACGAGGGCATTCTTGCCGCCAGGAACAGCACCCTTGATAAGCATGAGGTTCTGCTCAGCATCAACGCGGACAAGCTTAAGGTTCTTGACCGTAACGCGCTCTGCGCCCATGTGACCATACATGTGAAGGCCCTTACGAACGCGTGCAGGGTATGCGCACTGACCAATGGAACCTGGACGACGCTGGTTACGAGAACCGTGAGTCATTGGACCGCGAGAGAAGTTCCAGCGCTTAACGGTACCCTGGAAACCCTTACCCTTAGAAGTGCCTGTTACGTCAACAGCGGTGACCTCAGAGAAGTCAGCAACTGTGACAACATCGCCGGTCTTGTGCTCAGAAGCATCCTCAACGCGGACCTCGCGGAGGTAACGCATTGGCTCGACGCCCTGTGCCTTGAAGTGACCAGCCATTGGCTTGTTGACATGCTTCTCGGAGATGTCGCCGAAGCCAATCTGTACGGCATTGTAGCCGTCCGTCTCAACAGTCTTTACCTGTGAAACGGTGCAGGGGCCAGCAAGAACGACGGTAACAGGAACGACGTTGTCGTTCTCGTCCCATACCTGGGTCATGCCCAGCTTGCGGCCGAGGATGGTATTAACCATGCTCTTTCCTAACCTTCGGTGGTCATGGGACCTTGAGAGCACATCGGGTACTCTTCCCCAGCGGACCACGTCCTGTACATACTGCCTTTAGACATAATTGTCCTGTTTGAGCAGCCCGTCTACTTTACACTCATTTTTGACAAGAAACAAGCCTAAAATCTCTAAAAGATGAACGCTTTGTGAAGAGCGTTTGATACCTTCTAGCTGCGAGATCTTTCTTCTCCCCTATTTTGCGAGGTCAAACCGCTGACCCGGGCGTATCCATTGGCGAGAAACCCAAGTAATTTTGCAAAATTTTTCCAAAAAATTTTGCTGGAACAATTCGCTGGAGCTAGTTGCCGAAACAATTTGCTGGAACTAGCTGCCGGAGAAATTGCGGTGCAGG
Organism: uncultured Atopobium sp.; assembly: GCA_963507085.1. GTDB lineage: Bacteria > Actinomycetota > Coriobacteriia > Coriobacteriales > Atopobiaceae > Lancefieldella. The sequence continues at coordinate 6,922 of CAUORV010000002.1, read as the reverse complement.
CTATCTGGCTAAAATTTTCTTGAACAACGCTTCGCAGCCTTCTGTAACGTCCTCGTACGTCAGGTCAAAATTACCCGAATACCACGGATCCGCAATGTCGCGAAGCTTCTCTGTCCAGTCAAGAAGCAACGAAACCTTTCCAAGCGGATCATCCTTGAGCATACGCATCATGTTGCGCAGGTTGTTGTGATCCATACCAATGAGGTAATCAAACTCCTCGTAATCTGCGTGAGTCATCTGCCTGGCACGATGATTGCCGCAATGAATCCCCTCTCGCTGCAGCTTTCTACGCGTGCGAGGGTCCACAGGATTGCCGATCTCTTCTGTGGATGTTGCGGCTGAATCAATGAAGAATGAATCTGCCAGACCGTTTTTCTCGACAAGGTCTTGCATGACATATTGCGCCATCGTTGACCTGCAAATATTTCCATGACACACAAAGAGAATCTTGGTCACGTGGGAGTTTTCAGGGTGGTCGGTGTTCAGTTGGCTGCTTGCGTTCTGCTGGCTATGCTTCATCTCTTCTCCTGCGCTTTGTGCGAGTATTCGGTTCCCTATTCTACGGGTTTCTCGCCAAGTACAGATGTGAGTTACGTATAGAAAAGTCTGCCTGAAAAGTGCAAAGAATCTGTATTTGAGGCACAGATTCTTTAACAAAATCAGGCAAATCCACAGAATCTTTGATGCATTTAGGCAAAATCCACAGATTCTTTGAAGAAATCAGGCGCACGTCAGGCTCGCGCCGCCCACCTGGCGAGAAACCCGTCCACTTCCAGCATATGCGCACAAGAAACCCGGTATCCACACGAAATGGATGCCGGGTTGAAATCGCTTGCGACCCGTGTTCGCACGGTCTCCGCACTTGGTTCACGCGTGATTCGCTCGTGTTTCAACGCCACTCACGCAAAAACCCTCCCGCGCGAAGATGCACAGGAGGGTTTGCAAGTTGGATTAAGCCGTATGCTTAGAGCTTGATCTCGATATCGACACCAGCTGGAAGGTCGAGACGCATAAGCGAATCAACGGTAGAAGCGCTTGGGTCGAGAATATCGATGAGACGCTTGTGAGTGCGCATCTCAAACTGATCACGGGAATCCTTATCCTTGTGTGGGGAGCGGATAACCGTGTAAAGGTTACGCTCGGTTGGCAGAGGGATAGGACCGGAAACACGCGCACCTGTCTTCTGTGCGGTGTCAACAATCAGCTTAGCGGACTGATCAATGACCTCGTGATCATAGCCCTTGAGGCGAATCCTGATCTTCTGGCTTGACACTTTGGGTACCTCCATACATGAGCTAGAGCTCGTGGTCGTTTACTTAGGATGCAGAGCCGCCGTTTTTGGCGACAATCTCTTCGCGTACAGCGTTAGGAACGGGCTCGTAAGAATCGAACTGCATGGTGTAGCTCGCGCGGCCCTGGGTCTGGGAACGAAGGTCGGTTGCATAACCGAACATCTCACCAAGAGGCACCTTAGCGCGGATGACCTTGGCGTCCATACGATCGTCCATACCCTCAATCTTGCCACGACGGGAAGAAAGGTTGCCCATAACGTCGCCCATGTACTGCTCAGGTGTCTCAACCTCAACAGACTCAACTGGCTCGAGAAGGACTGGGTTGGACTTCTTGAGAGCATCCTTAATTGCCATAGAACCAGCAATCTTAAATGCTGCCTCAGAAGAGTCGACCTCGTGGTAAGAACCGTCAACAAGGGTGACCTTGATGTCGACTACTGGGTAACCAGCAATGACACCGTTCTCAAGAGCCTCGCGGATGCCCTTATCGATAGATGGGATGTACTCCTTAGGAATAACACCACCGACGATAGCGTTGACAAACTCGTAACCCTTGCCCTCTTCCTGTGGCTCAAGGTCGATGACTGCGTGGCCATACTGACCCTTACCACCGGACTGACGGACAAACTTGCCCTCAGCGTGGCTTACTGCCTTACCAGCAGTCTCGCGGTAAGCAACCTGTGGCTTACCAACGTTGCAGTCAACCTTAAACTCACGACGGAGACGGTCAACAATAATCTCAAGGTGAAGCTCGCCCATACCAGCAATGATGGTCTGGCCGGTCTCGTGATCAGTGTGAACCTGGAAGGTTGGGTCCTCTTCAGCCAGCTTAGCAAGGCCGATGGACATCTTCTCCTGCTCAGCCTTGGTCTTAGGCTCAACAGCAACGTCGATAACAGGATCTGCGAAGCTGATGGACTCAAGGATGATTGGGTTCTTCTCGTCACAAAGGGTGTCACCAGTAGTGGTGTTCTTCAGACCAACGCATGCAACGATGTCGCCTGCGGAGCACTCGTCACGGTCAACACGGTCGTTTGCGTTCATCTCAAGGATGCGGCCAAAGCGCTCACGGTTGTCCTTGACGGAGTTGTAGACGTAAGAACCTGCCTCTGCCTGACCAGAGTAAACACGAATGTAGGTAAGCTTACCAACATAAGGGTCAGTCATGATCTTGAATGCAAGAGCGGAGAATGGCTCCTTAACGTCTGCGTGACGGACAGCCTCGTCGCCCTTAGGAGTGACACCATCAATCTCTGGAACGTCAAGAGGGCTTGGAAGGAAGTCGATGACTGCGTCCAGAAGCTCCTGAATACCCTTGTTCTTGTAAGCAGAGCCAACAAAGACAGGGTTAATCTGACCAGCAAGAACACCAGCACGAAGAGCACCCTTAAGGGTCTCAACGTCAACCTCTTCACCCTCGAGAACAGCCATCATGACGTCCTCAGAGAAGTCAGAAGCTGCCTCAAGAAGCTCTTCACGCTTCTCAGCTGCAATCTCTACAAACTCTGCAGGAATCTCGTCGAGTGGCTCAGGGTAAATCATCCCCTTAGCATCCTCTTTGAAGTCCCATGCAGTGTTGGTAACAAGGTCGATAAGACCCCAGAAGTTGGACTCAGCACCCATTGGGACCTGAGCTGCAATTGCGTTTGCGCCGAGGCGGTCACGCATGGTCTGGATTGCACGGAAGAAGTCTGCACCTACGCGGTCAAACTTGTTGATGAATGCAATACGAGGTACGCCGTACTTGGTTGCCTGACGCCAAACGGTCTCGGACTGTGGCTGAACGCCTGCAACTGCGTCGAAGACTGCAACTGCGCCGTCCAGAACACGAAGAGAACGCTCAACCTCAGCGGTAAAGTCAACGTGACCTGGGGTGTCGATGATCTGGATGACGTGGTCTTTCCAGAAGCAAGTGGTAGCTGCGGAAGTAATGGTTACGCCGCGCTCCTGCTCCTGAACCATCCAGTCCATGGTTGCTGCACCGTCGTGGACCTCACCAATCTTGTGGGTCTTACCGGTGTAGTAAAGAATACGCTCCGTAGTGGTGGTCTTACCTGCATCGATGTGAGCCATGATGCCGATGTTGCGGAGGTCTTTAAGATTGTACTTAGTCTTAGCCATTTGTTTGCTACTCCTGAATTCCGACTAGAAGCGGTAGTGGGAGAAGGCGCGGTTGGCCTCAGCCATCTTGTACAGGTCCTCACGGCGCTTGACGGATGCACCTACGCCATTAGTTGCGTCGATGATCTCGTTTGCAAGACGCTCTGCCATGGTCTTCTCTTTACGGCTACGGCTGAAAGTGACCATCCAGCGGATAGCAAGAGTAGTTGCACGGCGGGAGTTGACCTCCATTGGAACCTGGTAAGTAGCGCCACCAACACGCTTAGGCTTAACCTCGAGTGTTGGGCGAATGTTATCCATAGCCTTCTTGAAGACAGTGAGGGCATCCTCGCCAGTCTTCTCTGCGACGATGTCAAATGCACCGTAGACAATGCGCTCTGCGGTTGCTTTCTTGCCGTCGAGAAGGACCTTGTTAATGAGCTGGGTTACCAGACGATTGTTGTAGACGGCGTCAGGCATAACCTCACGACGTACTGCTGCTGCGCGACGCGGCATATTAATCTCCTAAGAACTAGTTCGAGTAGTGGACGTGATTACTTAGCACGCTTAGTGCCGTAACGGGAACGGCCCTGAGCACGATTCTGAACTGCTGCGCAGTCGAATGCACCGCGAACAACCTTGTAACGAACACCAGGAAGGTCACGGACACGGCCGCCACGAACCAGAACAATGGAGTGCTCCTGGAGGTTGTGGCCCTCACCAGGAATGTAAGCGGTTACCTCAATGCCATTAACAAGACGAACACGAGCAACCTTACGGAGTGCTGAGTTAGGCTTCTTTGGCGTAGTGGTGAAAACGCGGGTGCAAACACCACGCTTCTGTGGGTTGTGCTGAAGAGCGGCGTTCTTAGACTTTGACTTGACGCTCACGCGGCCCTTACGTACGAGCTGGTTAATAGTAGGCAAGATCTTCTCCTTCTTATACCTATCTACCTGCAGTTTTACATATTCGAAAGGCGACACAGCACTGTCCCCTTGGAATTACGCAGGGAAGTACTTTACGCTGATGAAAGCCACATGTCAACAAGCCACTGTGCCGGGCGTATCCATACTTCATAGAAATTACAAATGCTAGGTAGCCTCAATCTCAGCAAGCTCAATTTCTAAACCTTGGATAAGTTCGGTTTTCTCGCTAGAACAGTAAGGGCATATGCGACCATACGTTACCGTGGCGTACGTTTTATTGCACGATAAACACTGTGTTAGAGCTGGTACTTCTTCAATTTCTAGCTGAGCTCCATGTAACAGCTCCGTGCGATCAGCTGCCCAGCGCCATACATCCAACAAGTACGTTGGAACAACTCCAGATACCTCCCCTAGCTGCAACTTTACGCGCGCAACTGAAGTGAGGTTGTTTTGTTTTCCCAGGTCCTCAACCATATCTATGAGGTAAAACGCAATTCCCAGCTCATGCATGTCAATTGATTTCTATGAGCACGCTAGCTTGAAATACCAGTACTACCCGCAGAAACGGGATTACCAAGCTCATCGGTTGTGATGTGTGACTGAGGTTTAGGAGTCTTTGTTTTTCTCGCGGGGTTCTTAATAATCTTTACCGCACGTTTTCCAACATACGAGAGAATCTTTCCTGCCTTATGCTCTGCGGCAACCATATCTGAACAGTGAGGATTGTCTCGGAACAGGTGAATTGCATCAAACTCGCAGCGTGTAGTACAGAGACCACAACCAATACACTTATTTGCATCAACAATTGAAGCGCCGCACTTCAAGCAGCGTGCGGTCTCGATTCTGATTTGCTCTGGCGTAAAGGTATGGCTAGGGTCTGTCCAGTTGTGTCTAATGTTTTTAACCGTATCACATGCGGGACGCTGACGACCTGCATGATCGTATCCACAAGACTCAACTGCTGCGTCAGATGTATCAAGCTCAACATAATGGCGCTGGTTACGGCCAATAGTCAAAGAAGAGCCTTTCTGCACAAAACGATGTAATGAAACAGCAGCTTCATGACCTGCGGCAATAGCATCAATAACAAAGCGAGGACCCGTGTACACGTCTCCACCCACAAAGACATCGGGCTGAGCAGTCTGATACGTCTGGGAATCAGCGCACGCAAGATTGCCTCGCGTAAGCTCAACCGCCTCTCCCTCCAAAAGACTTCCCCACTCAACGGTTTGTCCAATAGACAAGACCACTGCATCTGCCTCAAGATACATTGTTTGCTCGTCATCAAAACAAGGCGAGAAACGCTTGTCATTGTCGAAAACACGAGTACAGCGTTTAAACGTCACGCCGCAAACGTGTCCTTGCTCATCTGTGGCAATAAAAGCAGGTCCCCAACCATTCTTGATTGACACACCATCTTCCTGAGCTTCTGTGATTTCTTCTGGTAGTGCAGGCATCTCTTCTGGCTGCTCTAAGCACACCATGGTAACTGACTCTGATCCACAACGAGCAGAGACTCGAGCCGCATCAATGGCAACATTACCGCCGCCAATGACCACTGTCTTACCATGTACTTCATGCAGAGGATGCTCGGTTACAAAATGCAAGAAATCAACAGCAGAAATAACGCCGTCAGCGTCTTCTCCAGCAATATTGGCCTTTCTACCGCCCTGGCAACCAATGGCAACATAAAAACCAATAAAGCCTTGAGCGCGCAGTTCATCAAGGGTTATGTCTTTTCCTACCTCAACACCACAGCGAATCTCAACGCCCATTTCTTTAAGAACGTCAATCTCTGCGGCAACAACGTTTTTCTCGAGCTTGTAAGAAGGGATGCCATATACCATCATTCCGCCAGGAAGAAGGTTCTTCTCAAAAACAACGGGGTTGTAACCGCGTTCTGCCAGGTAATATGCACAGGACAGGCCGGCTGGACCTGCACCAATAATGGCAATTTTCTGGTTGAATCGGCCTCTATTTGACGGGATAACTGGCTCTGGAATAAAGCGATGTTCTGCCTCAAGATCTTTTTGAGCAATAAATTTCTTAACGTCATCAATGGCTACTGCCTGGTCAATAGTTCCTCGCGTACACGCTGCCTCGCAACGTTTATTGCAAACGCGACCACAAACAGCAGGGAATGGATTTTCTTTTTTGATGAGCTCAAGCGCATCTCGATAGCGACCTTCAGCAGCCATACGCAGATAACCCTGAACAGAAATATGCGCTGGACAGGCAACCTTACAAGGAGCGGTACCGGTATCGTGGCACTCAATACGGTTGTTATTTTTATAATTCCAATCCCAGTCAGGCTCTCCCCAGAACTTATCATCTGGAAGATCCTGAGTTGGGTAGGAAATTTTGCCCTTCCTAGTAGGAAGTTTCTGACCTAATTGAGGGGCTCCAGCTGGACAAACCTCTACGCACCCACCACAAGCAACACATTTTTCTTCATCAACGTGAGCCACAAAAGCGGAACGAGACAAATTAGGCGTATTAAACAGCTGAGAAGTTCTGAGTGCATAGCAAACATTTACGTTGCAGTTGCAAATAGCAAAGATCTTATCTTCACCGTCAATGTTGGTAATCTGATGAACAAAACCG
>CAUORV010000001.1:0-32823 GCA_963507085.1 uncultured Atopobium sp. | reverse complement strand
TTTTTCTCGGCCTTTGTACAGATATCGATAACCTCATCGTAGGTGATGTAGTGGCCTTTTCCTGTTTCTACGCAGTAATCAGCCATATCTCCAATGGCAAGACACCAATCTTCTGGATCGTCAGCACAGCCGTCGCCACGAACTCGCTCAGCAAGACGACAAGAACAGGGAGTTGCAGCATATCTATCGTATTTCTTGAGCCAATGCGAAATATGCTCGACAGTAACTGTGTGATTTACCTGCTCAATGGATCGTTCAACAGGAATGACATGCATACCAACGCCCGCGCCGCCTTCAGGAACTAACTTGGTGACATTTTTGAGCGGTAGATAGGTCATACGCTCAAACAAAGAACCCATCTCGGGATGTTCTTCGAGTTGACGCTCGTTCATCACGGTAAACTCTGCGGAGCCAGGAACAAACATAGGAAGAACATACTGCTTTTGCTTGCTCTTGTTTTCCCAGTTGTACTCAATCATGCCCTTTACAGACAGGGTGTCTAGGATAGGCTGAAGCTCCCCCGCAGTTTTTCCAGTACGCTTGCAAAGCTCCTCTAAGGTAACTGGCTGACGAACCTTCATATATTTGGTTACCGTAGCTTCTTCCTCAGTCATAATTGCTGCTATGCCCCAATATTCTGGGTCATCTTTTACAATTTTGTGACCAAGGCGACTCGTAATTTTTTGAACTTCATCTCTTACAAGAGGCTTAAATTGCTCAGAAGAAGCTGGTCCAGGCTCATTTGGATCTACAGTTTTGTAATGAACTACCTCGTCATTTTCAGTAATGTGATTTTGAGCGAGTATGCGAGTAGGACCGCCAGCAGGGTTAGTAGTTGGCAATACATTTCTGCGTGCAATTTCTTCATCAGTAAGACTACCACGCATGGCATTTTCACCTTTTGGGGTCTTACGTGCTGGTACTTCCTCTGCCATGACCTCTCCTATCAGGCATAAGACATTCTTTAAGCGCTAGCCATTGGTTACTGACTGCTTTTCCACTCAGCAACTTTGCGAGAAAGCCATTCAGTCCAAGCGTCTAATCCTTCCCCAGTTTTGGCAGAGAAAGGAATAACAACCGCCTTTGGATTTCTAAGGGCCACATTTTCCTTGAGTTTTTCCAGGTCAAAATCAAAATACGGTGCTACGTCTATTTTGTTAACAAGCACCACATCACAGACCTGATACATCAAAGGGTATTTCAACGGCTTATCGTCGCCTTCGGGAACAGAAAGAATAGTGACGTTTATGCCGGCACCTGTGTCAAACTCTGCCGGACATACCAAGTTCCCAACGTTCTATAAAAAAATCAGGTCCACATCACCTGCGTTGAGACCTTCAAGACCCTGAGCGCACATATGCGCATCGAGGTGACACATGCCGCCAGTATGCAGCTGAATGGCTTTCACGCCCGTTTCTGAAATAGCAGCAGCATCAACATCTGAATCAATATCAGCTTCCATAACAGCAATGGAAACCTTATCTTTCAGGGCAGCAATGGTCTTTTTAAGGGTGGTAGTTTTGCCAGAACCTGGAGAAGACATAAGGTTTACCAGCAGAGTTCCCTTTTTCTTCATTTCTTCTCTTAGTTGATCGGCGCTTTTCTCGTTAGCTGCAAAAACACTCTGCTTAACTTCAATGATGCGATACTCACCCATAAGTTCTCTCCACAATTCCGATACGTATGTTAATGACCCAACAGGTGTGCGGCGTGTGCAAGGCCAACGCGGATTAGCGTTGTGACGTGCTCATCTGCAAGTGAATAGATAACTTTTCTGCCATCTCTTTTTGCATTGACAAGACCGCGGTCGCGCAAAAGACGCAACTGGTGAGAGGTTGCTGACTGAGATACCGAAAGCATTTCTTGCAGCTCTGTTACGCTTTTCTCGCCGTTTACCAGGGCGCCCAAAATCTGGAATCGCGTGAAATCAGACAGTGCATCAAAAATCTGGGTTGCATCATAGATGATGTCGTCGTTTACCAGGTATTCGTTCAGCTTCTGATCAGAAACGTAATCGCACGTAGAATGGGTGTGCTCGCACTGTTCAGAGTCGTGGGAATGACTATCCATTGCTATTCCTATCTTTTGAGAGTCGCAGAGTTCATGACTTACCAAACGTAATTCATAAAAGATTAGTATATACCGATACTCTCCCGTCTACGCCCAACTAAAAGAGGACTCCAGCTAACGGCTGAAGTCCTCTTGTGTATCGGAGTTAATCTCCGAAAAATTTGATGTATCAGGCGAGATTACTTACTCGTCTTCGCCGTCTGCCTCAGCGTCCATACGGACAACCTGGTTAAGCAGGTCATCCAGAGAACCAAGGTCCTCGTTGATTACATCAGGGCTGACCTCGTCGGAAGAAGAGCCGATGAGTGTCTCGGTGTAATCAGAGTGAGTGGATGGAGCTGCGGAACCCAGCATCAGGCCACCATCGCCTTCTGGCGAGAAGACCATGTTGAGCAGCTGAGAAAGATCCTCAGAATCAGCCTCATCCTCTTCTGGCTCAAGGATGTAAAGGAGGTTACGAGCCTCAAGGCCATCGCGAAGCTCCTCGATTGCCTTTGCACCAATACCATCAATGCGAAGCAGGTCTTCCTCAGTCTTGCCGATAAGATCGCCTACGGTCTCAATGCCAACCTCGCTGAACTTGTTGGTCCAACGCTGTGACACGCCAAGATCGTCGAAGAGGTACAGCTTTGCGTCCTCGCTTGAAAGCGTGCGGCCATTCTTGGAGTAAACGCCACCGTTGTAATCCTCGTTGACCCAGTCAAGCTGCTTAGGAAGCTGCTCCTCGATGTCCTTAAGCTCTGCTGGTGCCCAGTCTGGAAGAGACTTAGCAAGAGAAGAGGTTGGGCCATCAATCTTGGTGCCGTGGTAGGTAAGCTCAACATCGTTGTATGCGGAGAGACCCGTACCTGCAGGAATCTGCTTACCAACAATAACGTTGGACTTGAGGTCAAGCAGGTGGTCAACGTCGCCCTCGATAGCTGCAGAGGTAAGAACGCCTGCAGTACGGATGAACGATGCGCTGGAGAGCCAAGAATCGATAGAGCTTGCAACCTTCAGAGTACCGAGGATTGCTGGCTCTGCCTCTGGTGGAGTACCACCAGCAAGAGCAATGTTCTGGACAGTCTCTGCGAAGACGTAGCGGTCCACGTACTGACCAAGCAGGTACGAAGAGTCACCTGGGTTGGTAACCTGAACACGACGAAGCATCTGACGTGCGATAACCTCGATGTGCTTATCGTTGAGTTCTACACCCTGGGAGGTATAGACGTCCTTAACGGACTCAACGAAGGTGTGCATAGTGGACTCAATGTCAGTGAGTCGACGGAGCATACGGAAGTTGACGAAGCCGCGGGTAATCTGGTCACCAGCACGGACAACAACGCCATCCTCAATGCCAGGCATGAAGCGGACGGATGCAGGTACACGCCACTCCTCGATAACACGGGAAGCATCGTCTGCATCAACAATACGCAGCAGGTACTCGGTGGTCTCTGGGGTAATGTGAAGAACACCAGAAACAGGAGCCAGGTCAGCCTCGCGGCCAAGAATCTTCTCGTTGACGTTACCGACGACGTCGAACATACGAGCAACGGTAGGAAGACCCTGCGTAATATCGTCTGCGCCTGCAACACCACCGGAGTGAATGGTACGCATGGTCAACTGAGTACCAGGCTCACCAATGGACTGAGCTGCGATAATACCAACTGCAGTACCAATGTTGACAGGACGACGGGTGGAAAGATCCCAACCGTAGCACTTCTGGCAGACGCCATACTTAGACTTACAGGTCAGAAGCGCGCGTAGCTGAACCTTAGCAAGGCCATGCTCAACAAGACGCTCAAGATCCTGCTTGGACTCAACATAGCCACCAGCAGGGATAAGAACCTCGCCAGTGTTTGGATCGCAGACATCCTCAAGGGTGCAGCGGCCAATCAGGTCAGTATCAACAGAAGTCTGACCAGGCTTAATCAGAGGATAGGTAACTGCCTCATCAGTGCCGCAGTCCTCCTCGCGAACAATGACGTCCTGTGCAACGTCGACGAGTCGACGAGTCAGGTAACCAGAGTCGGAGGTGTGGGATGCGGTATCTACCAGACCCTTACGAGCGCCATAGGTAGAAATGAAGTACTCGAGAGGCTCAAGACCCTCGCGGAAGTTTGCCTTAATTGGAAGGTCGATGGTTTCACCGGACATATCCGCCATCAGGCCTCGCATACCAGCAAGCTGGCGAAGCTGTGTCTTAGAACCACGAGCTCCAGAGTCAGCCATCATGTAAATTGGGTTGTTCTCTGCAAAGCCTGTAAGCATCTCAGAGCCGAGAAAATCGGTGCACTCGGTCCATGCGTTAACAACCTCAACGTGACGCTCTCGCTCGGAAAGGAAGCCGTCCTCGTAGTACTCGTTGATCTGGTCAACGCGGTCCTGTGCCTCCTGAAGCAGCTGTGGCTTGTGTGGAGGAATAACAGCGTCCCAAACAGAAACGGTCAGACCAGCAAGAGTTGCATAGTGGAAACCAGTCTTCTTGATGTTATCCAGAATTGGCTCAACATCAGCCATTGGGTAACGGTCGCAGCAATCGTTGACCAGAACACCAATGTCGGACTTAACCATCTTGTAGTTGATGTATGGGTAATCCTCTGGCAGGCACTGACGGTTGAAGATAATGCGACCAACAGTGGTCTCAAAGCGCTTAGTACCCTCAGTAACGTCCAGGTCCTCATACTGACCGCGGCCAGTCATAACGCGGAAGATAGCGCGATCGCTATCAGCAACGTTTGCATCCTTGGAGCTTACGCGGACAACAACCTTTGCCTGGATATCAAGGTCACGGTTGGCCTCAATAGCCAGAAGAGCATCCTCAAAGCTTGCGAAGGTAAGAGTCTTAGCGTCTTCACCGGTCTTCTCGGAAGTGAGATAGTAGACACCAAAGACCATATCCTGAGAAGGAACGGTCAGAACCTTACCAGAAGCAGGGCTTCTGAGGTTGTTGCTGGAAAGCATCAGAATGCGAGCCTCTGTCTGTGCCTGAGTAGAAAGTGGCACGTGGACAGACATCTGGTCGCCGTCGAAGTCTGCGTTGAATGGTGCGCAGACCAGTGGGTGCAGGTGGATTGCCTTACCCTCGATAAGGACTGGCTCAAATGCCTGAATAGACAGACGGTGAAGGGTAGGTGCGCGGTTGAGAAGAACGAGGCGGTCCTGAATGACCTCATCCAGAACGTCCCAAACAACTGGGGTACCACGGTCAATAGCGCGCTTTGCGCCCTTAATGTTTTCAACCTTGCGGAGCTCAACCAAACGACGCATGACAAATGGCTTGAAGAGCTCAAGTGCCATAGCGGATGGAAGACCGCACTGGTGCAGCTTCAGGTGTGGGTCAACAACAATGACGGAACGGCCAGAGTAGTCAACACGCTTACCCAGAAGGTTCTGACGGAAGCGACCCTGCTTACCCTTAAGAGCCTCAGCAAGAGACTTCAGAGGACGTCCACCACGGCCGGTAACAGGACGGCCACGGCGACCGTTGTCAAACAGAGCGTCAACGGACTCCTGAAGCATGCGCTTCTCGTTGTTAACAATGATGGAAGGTGCGTCAAGGTCAAGCAGGCGCTTAAGACGATTGTTACGGTTAATAACACGACGATACAAATCGTTTAAGTCGGAAGCTGCAAAACGGCCACCATCAAGCTGAACCATTGGACGAAGATCAGGTGGAATAACTGGTACAACGTCAAGAATCATGTTAGCTGGATCGTTGCCACCCTTAAGGAAGGCGTCAACAATCTCAAGACGCTTAATGGCCTTCTCGCGCTTCTGCTTCTGAGCATCCTCATTGGCGATAATAGCGCGGAGCTCCTTGGCCTCTTTCTCAAGATCAATATTGGAAAGAAGGTCGCGGACTGCCTCAGCACCCATGCCACCCTTGAAGTAGATGCCATAGTAGCGCTTAAGCTCGGAGAACAGACCCTCATCGGAGATGAGCTCTCTGGTCTCAAGCTGCATGAACTTCTCGAAAGCCTCACGACGAAGCGTCTTCTCTTCCTCGTACTCTTCCTCAAGATCAGCGACGCCTGCACGAATCTCGTCCTCAGAAAGAGGCTCAAAATCGCCAAACTCGTCATCCTGTGGCTGGCCCTGCTCGCGAAGGCGTGCAATCTGATCGTCGCGCTCTGCGTCGAGCTCTTCGATATCTGCTGCAAGCTCCTCACGAAGATCGTCTACGTCAGCCTCACGTGCCTCAGTGTCAACACTAGTGATTACGTAAGATGCAAAGTAGAGGACTTTCTCGAGGTCCTTGCTCTTGATGTCAAGAAGACGTGCCAGAGGGAAGCTGGTTGGGCTCTTGAAGTACCAGATGTGGCTTACAGGAGCAGCAAGCTCGATGTGGCCCATGCGGTCACGACGAACCTTTGCGGTGGTAACTTCAACACCGCAGCGCTCGCAGGTAATGCCCTTGAAGCGAATGCCTTTGTACTTACCGCAGGCGCACTCCCAGTCCCTTACAGGTCCAAAGATCTTCTCGCAGAAAAGGCCGTCCTTTTCTGGCTTAAGGGTACGGTAGTTGATGGTCTCAGGCTTCTTTACCTCGCCATAGGACCAACCGCGGATATCGTCAGCAGACGCTAGAGAAATTTTAATAGCGTCAAATTCAGTGGAATCGAAATCTGCCACAGTCGCTACTCCTTATCGGTGGTCGCGTCGCCTACAAGTGCGGATGCACCCTCAGCGTCTTGGGACAGGTCGGAAGCGGTTACCTCAGTGAAGCCAAGGTCGTTGAGGATCTCAACAGCGTTCTTCTCCTCAGGATCTGTGACCTTTGCGGTATTTGCACGCTTACGATAGGAGATTGGCTCAATGTCAAGTGCCAGGGAGCGAATCTCTTTGACCAGAACCTTGAAGGACTCAGGAATTCCTGCAGTAGGAATGTTCTCGCCCTTAACAATGGACTCATAGGTCTTAACACGGCCGTTGGTATCGTCAGACTTAACGGTGAGGATCTCCTGGAGGACGTTAGCAGCACCATATGCATACAGTGCCCAAACCTCCATCTCACCAAAGCGCTGACCGCCGAACTGTGCCTTACCACCCAGAGGCTGCTGGGTAACAAGAGAGTAAGGACCAGTTGAACGTGCGTGGATCTTATCGTCAACCATGTGGCCGAGCTTCAAGATGTAAGAAACACCAACGGTAATTGGGCTCTTGAAAGCCTCACCGGTACGGCCATCGTAGAGGGTAGTCTTACCACGCTCGTTGAGCTGTGGAACAAACTCCTCACGCATGTTCTCGCCGTACTCCTTGAGAGCCTTGTTGATCATGTTGATGTTGGTGCGGCGAACAATCTCTGCAACGGACTCATCAGTAGCACCGTCAAAGAGTGGTGTTGCAACAGGAATTGGGCCCTCAACGTAACGCTTGGAATCTGCGTCATCGTCATCCCAACCATGTGCAGCACCCCAGCCAAGGTGGCACTCAAGCAGCTGACCAACGTTCATACGGGAAGGAACGCCCAGTGGGTCGAGAATAACGTCTACTGGGGTACCATCTGCCATGTAAGGCATGTCCTCAACTGGGAGAACCTTACAAATAACACCCTTGTTACCGTGACGACCAGCGATCTTATCGCCCTGCTGAATCTTTCTGCGCTGAGCAACAAAGACACGGACCAGGTCGTTTACTCCTGGAGGCAGGTCGTCTCCAGCCTCACGGCTGAAGCGAACAACGTCAACAACGCGGCCATAGGAGCCGTGTGGCATCTTGAGGGAAGTATCGCGAACGTCGTGTGCCTTAGCACCGAAGATTGCGCGAAGCAGGCGCTCTTCTGCGGTCAGAGCGGTCTCACCCTTAGGAGTGACCTTACCAACCAGAATATCGCCAGGGCCAACCTCAGCGCCGATGCGAATGATACCGTCATCGTCGAGATTTGCGAGCATGTCCTCACCAAGGTTTGGAATCTCGCGGGTAATTTCCTCAGCACCAAGCTTGGTGTCACGAGCATCAATCTCGTGGCGGGAAATGTTAACGGAGGTCAGGAGGTCTTCCTGAACAACACGCTCGGAGACGATAATACCGTCCTCGTAGTTGTAGCCTTCCCATGGCATGTAAGCAACGGTAAGGTTTGCACCAAGTGCCAGTTCAGAGTGGTCAACAGATGGACCGTCTGCGATTGGTTGGCCCTTCTCGACCTTCTGTCCAACTGTGACAATTGGACGGTGGTTGATGCAAGTGGACTGGTTAGAGCGCTCGTACTTAGGAAGATCGTAGCGCTGAGAACCGTGCTCATCGGAGTAGATGACAACGTGAGCTGCGTCTACCTCGGTGACCTCGCCGGCAAACTCTGCACAAATAAGCTCACCAGAGTCCTGAGCTGCGCGACCCTCCATACCAGTTCCAACAAATGGAGCGTGGGACTGGATCAGAGGCACTGCCTGACGCTGCATGTTTGCACCCATGAGGGTACGCTTTGCGTCGTCGTGCTCAAGGAATGGAATGAGGTTAGCTGCGACGGAGAGAAGCTGACGTGGAGAAACGTCCATGTAGTCAACGTCCTCAACAGGAACCTGTGCAGGTGCACCGAAGGAACCGTCGAAGTCGCGGGTACGTGCAATAACGCGGTCTGCATCAACAATCTTGCCGTCTGCGTCAACCTCAACAAACTTCTTAGACTTAGGGTCAATTGGGGTGTTAGCAGGAGCAATAATGTGATTCTCCTCCTCGTCTGCAGTCATCCAGACAATGTCGTCAGAGACAACACCGCCTGTGACCTTACGATAAGGAGCCTCGATAAAGCCGTACTCATTTACGTGAGCGTACAGTGCCAAGGAGCCGATAAGACCAATGTTTGGTCCCTCAGGAGTCTCAATTGGGCACATACGGGAGTAGTGCGAGTTGTGAACGTCGCGGACTGCAGTAGGAACGTTGGTACGACGGCTGGAGCCGGACTTGTGTCCTGCAAGACCGCCAGGTCCCAGAGCAGAAAGACGACGCTTGTGGGTCAAACCAGCAAGTGGGTTTGCCTGGTCCATGAACTGCGAAAGCTGAGAAGAACCGAAGAACTCCTTGATTGCAGCAACAATTGGACGGATGTTGATCAGAGACTGTGGAGTGATGTCGTCTGCGTCCTGAGATGCCATACGCTCACGAACAACGCGCTCCATGCGGCTCATACCAATGCGGAACTGGTTCTGGACCAGCTCACCAACGGTACGAACGCGGCGGTTGCCAAAGTGGTCAATGTCATCAAGGTGCTTAGACTCATCACCTGCATGCACTGCAAGAAGGTACTGAAGAGCTGCGACAATGTCCTCTTTGGTAAGGACACGAACGTCTGCAGGAATCTCTTCCTCAAGCTTCTTGTTGATCTTGTAACGACCAACGCGAGCAAGGTCATAGCGCTGCTCGTTGAAGAAGAGGCCGTCAAGCAGAGAACGGGCGGAGTCAACAGTTGGTGGCTCGCCTGGACGCTGACGACGATAAATCTCGATAAGAGCATCCTCACGTGTGGTTGCAACGTCACGCTCAAGTGTGTTGCGAACAACATCGGAATCACCGAGGAGCGAGAGAATCTCGTCATCGGTAACAGCAATGCCAAGTGCACGGAGGAAGACGGTAGCGCTCTGGCGACGCTTGCGGTCAATGGAGACGACCAGGTGGCCGCGCTTATCAACCTCAAACTCAAGCCATGCACCACGTGCAGGAATGAACTGAGACTTGTGGACCAGAACACCGTTGTCCATCTCTGACGAGAAGTACACGCCAGGTGAACGAACGAGCTGCGAAACCACAACGCGCTCAGAACCGTTGATGATGAAGGTACCGCGCTCGGTCATCAATGGGAAATCACCCATGAAGACAAGCTGCTCCTTCATCTCACCAGTCTCTTTGTTGACAAAACGGACGTCAACAAAAAGAGGTGCTTGATATGAAATGTCTTTTGCACGACACTCAGCCATTGAATTGGCGGGGTCGCCGAACTGATGGTCACCAAAGGTGACCTGCATGGTTCCTGCGCTGTTCTCAATTGGCGAGAACTCAGCGAAGGACTCTGCAAGGCCCTCTCCCATAAAGCGCTCAAATGATTCCTTCTGTACAGAAATCAGATTTGGCAGCTCCATAGCTGCGGGAATCTTACTGAACGTCCTGCGTCCAGTATGCGCCTGAGGCGTGGTGAGGGAAGTCTTTTTAGCGGTAGACACCAGGTTGTCCTCCTTCAAAAGGGTGGAAGGTGGCAATTGTCGCAACCTAGTAATTTAGTCAAGATTTTAATGCGCGTCAACAGAAAAACACTTGATTTTTTAAGACGTTTTGACTATATTATCGCGTTTATGTTTTTCAACTGCACAAACGTTATGTTGCAGGTAAATACTTGACTAACTCGTCTTTTCTAGTTGTGAAGATTTTATGGAGAAGGTCCACGGAGACAGAAATAGCTTTCGGTGAGCGGCACTCCCCCGCCACGTCGCTTCGCATGGCGCTCCATGCGCCCCGGGTGCGCTGCGAGCGCACGGGTGCCGCGAGGCGCCTCGAGTGCACGGGTTTCTCGCCAGGCGCGCCGGCTTTTTGCTGCGTGCGCCTGCCTTTTGCTGCACGCGCCTAAAAAGTGCAAAGAATCTGTATTTGAGCCACCGATTCTTTAACAAAATCAGGCAAATCCACAGATTCTTTTGCAATTTTAGGCAAAAGTTACAGATTCTTTGAGGAAATCAGGCGCGAGAAAACTAGGGCAAGTCACGCAGGAAGCTTGAGTAATCGCGCTGGATTTATGAGCCTGAAATGGACACCAAGTCTGAGCAAAAGTACTCAGACAAGGCGAGAAAAACAGGCAAATCGCTCAGACATGGCGAGAAAATCCGGCAAACAGCTCAGACTTGATGCACTTTTCAGGCTGCAGCAAAAGCGCCTAAGCTTGACGCGCTTTTTCAGGCTGCGGCAAAAGGCACGCCGGGTTTCTCGCCAGGCAAATAAAAAAGAGGCCAGACCGAAGTCTGACCTCTCCAGTAAGCTTTGTAGGATGGACTTACTTAAGGGTGACGGTAGCGCCAGCCTCCTCGAGCTGAGCCTTAGCAGCCTCAGCGTCCTCCTTCTTAGCGCCCTCGAGGACTGCCTTAGGAGCACCCTCGACGACCTCCTTTGCCTCCTTGAGGCCAAGGTTGGTAAGAGCACGGACAACCTTGATGACGCCGATCTTGTTGTCGCCGAAGCCCTCGAGAACAACGTCAAAGTTGGTCTTCTCCTCTGCCTCCTCAGCAGCGCCACCAGCTGCAGGAGCAGCAGCGACAGCTACAGGAGCAGCAGCGGAAACGCCAAAGACGTCCTCAAGCTCGTGAACGAGCTCAGAAAGCTCGAGTGCTGGCATCTCTTTAAGGGCCTCAATGATCTCATCTTTAGTGACAGCCATGTCAATTCTCCTTTTTAAACGATGCAGCCTTTGTACTGCATCTGGGCAAAAGCCCGGCTTGTATGTGTGCGTTTAAGTGCGTCTACACTTTCACGCGGTTTGCGCCAATGCGCGGGTACAACAAAACGTTGCTTATGCAGCGTTCTTCTGATCTGCGACTGCAGAAAGAGCGGTTGCGAGTCCACGAGCTGGACCAGCGCAAACCTGTGCAATACCGGTAAGTGGGCTTGCAACAACGAAGACAAGCTTTGCAATGAGCTCCTCGCGAGAAGGAAGATCTGCGTAAGCCTTTGCCTCGTCAGCAGTAAGTGCCTGACCATCAGCGATACCACCAATGAACTCAACTTTCTTGAGCTTCTTGGCCTGATCCTTGATGACCTTAGCGGCCTCGACAGGATCATTCTCATAGAAAACGTATGCGCAGGTACCGGCGAGCATCTCGTCAATCTCTGGCATACCAGCGTTCTTAAGAGCAATCTTGACGATGTTGTTCTTATAGACCTTCATGTGAGCGCCTGCTGCGGTAAGTGCGCGGCGAAGCTCCTGAGTCTCCTTTACGGAGAGACCACGATAGTCGATAACAAACAGGCCCTTGGAGTTGTCGAGAGAAGCGGAAACCTTCTCGAGCAAATCAAGTTTAGACTGAGCTGGCATGTAGTACACCTCCTTTATCATGTCTCGGGCACGAGCGCCAACAGGTGCGGCCCTCACATGAAAAGACCCCACTTTGGCAACCAAAGCGGGGTCTGGATGTACTAATCTCAAGACCACCTCGGCAGGCGGGAATTCCCATTAAGCCTTGGATTCAAGGCGCCGGCTGTCTTTGGCAGCGAACGTGCAACTACAAGACGTCTGTCTTGCGTTGGATATTGTGCAGCAAAAATCAACGCGAGTCAAGGTTGAGCGTACAATTTCTTTCTCTTCACAAAAATTTGACGAGATAGGCGGTCGAGCTGCAGCTCCAACTCAAACGCGGCACAATCGCACCTTAGTCGCAAACCGCCTATGCCGACCACGCGCTTCAAGCCGCATGCACGCTTCAAGAAAAATCCGGTACCTGTAAGCAGATACCGGATTAAACGTGCTAGGTACTTCTAAGCGTAAAGCTTAGTCCTCCATGAGGTTACGAACCTTGGTTGGATCAACCTTGATGCCAGGGCCCATAGTAGAGGAAATAGCAACGGTCTTGACGTACTTACCCTTTGCGCTGGATGGCTTGACGCGGATGATCTCGGAGATCAGTGCGCCATAGTTCTCAACAAGCTGCTGGACCTCAAAAGAAGCCTTGCCGATTGCAACGTGGCAGATACCAAAACGGTCTGCACGATACTCAACACGACCAGCCTTGAGCTCGTTAACCATCTTTGCAACATCCATGGTAACGGTGCCGAGCTTAGGGTTAGGCATAAGGCCACGAGGACCAAGAACACGACCAAGACGGCCAACCTTACCCATCATCTGAGGGGTTGCGATTGCTGCGTCAAAGTCAAGCATGCCCTTCTCGACCTCTGCGATGAGCTCGTCGCCACCGACGATGTCAGCGCCAGCTGCCTCAGCCTCGCGGGCCTTCTCGCCCTCTGCGAAGACTGCAACGCGAACGGACTTACCAGTGCCGTGAGGCAGAGAGATGGAACCGCGAACGTTCTGGTCAGCCTTACGAGTATCGACACCAAGGCGAATTGCTACCTCAATGGTCTCGTCAAACTTAGCAGTTGCAAGCTCCTTAGAAAGGGTTACTGCCTCTTTTGGGCTGTAGAGGTTTGCACCGTCTACCTTGGCAACTGCATTCTTGTAGTTCTTTCCGTGCTTAGGCATTATGTACCTCCTGTGGTTAGCGGGCGGCTGCCCTCCCACTCCTGCATCTTCCGTTCGTAGTTACGCCCTCTTGGCGAGAAACCCAACTACGTGCACTAACGTCGGATGCTCTGACAAAAACAACCGTCAGCCACACACATGGCTGACGGGAGTAAACACTACTCGGCGATGGTTACACCCATGGAACGAGCGGTACCAGCGACGATCTTCTTTGCAGCCTCAATGTCGTTTGCGTTGAGGTCAGGCATCTTGATCTCAGCGATCTTGGTGAGCTGCTCCTGGGAGAGCTGGCCGACCTTATCGCGCTGAGGAACACCGGAACCACCCTTGAGGTGAAGCTCCTTCTTGATGAGCTGAGCTGCTGGAGGAGTCTTGGTTACGAAGTCAAAGGAACGATCCTCGTAAACAGAAATCTCGACTGGGATGATGTCGCCAGCCTTGTCCTGAGTTGCAGCGTTGAATGCCTGGCAGAACTGCATAATGTTGACCTGTGCAGCACCCAGAGCTGGTCCTACTGGAGGAGCTGGGTTTGCCTGGCCTGCAGGAATCTGCAGCTTAATAAAGTTAACAACCTTCTTTGCGGGCATGTTAAGCCTCCTGTTTGAATACTTGTGAGTCTATTCTCGCGCACTCCCGAGAAGCAATCCACAAGGGACGAGAAGTGCGGGATAAGCCGTTAGTTACTAGTCTATCAGGGAAATCTGATCCATGGTGAGCTCAACCGGAGTCTCGCGACCAAAGATGGTGAGCATAACCTTAATCTTGCCGGACTCTGCGTTGACCTCAGAAACAGTTCCGTCGAAGTCAGCGAGAGGACCAGAAAGAACGTGAATTGCCTGACCGACCTCAATATTGGTTGCTGTACGCTTAGGTACAGGGCTACCCGTCTTCATACCGCCGCGACGCATGATCTTATCGAACTCATCACGACGCAGAGGAACTGGCTTGCCGTCAATGCCAACAAAACCAGTTACGCCTGGGGTGTTGCGAACAACAGCCCAAGTATTATCATCTAGCTCCATGCGAACAAGAACGTAACCTGGGAAAACCTTGGACTCTTTGGTCTCGCGCTTGCCGCCGTCCTTGACCTCAGTAACTTCCTCAGTAGGAATCTGAATATCAACAACAGCACGCTCAAGGCCATAGGTCTCAATACGGTGCTCAAGGTCTGTCTTTACCTTGTTCTCATAACCTGAATAGGTGTGAACTACATACCAGCGCTTAGCCATTGATTATCCCCTCAGTCCAGTAAAGGCGACGAGACCAGCAACAATGCCAGTATCAACCAGCCAAGTTACCAAGCCAAAGAAAATGATTGTTGCAATTACGGCTACAGAGAAACCAGCAAGCTCAGAGCTTGAAGGCCACACAACGCGGTGCATTTCTGTACGAACGCCTGCAAAATAAGCACCCAGGCGGCCAAAGAAGCCAGGGTTAGCGTTACGCTGAAGGGACTTCTCCTGCTTCTTTGCCTCAGCCTTAGTGGCCTTAGCAGAAGCTTCAGGAGTAGCTTCAGCCTGAAGGGCCTCACGCTGGGCGCGCTCTTCTGCGCGAGCCTTACGTGCGCTCCTCTTATTGCGCTCCTTATTTGCCATCCTACGCTCCCTTGGATGTTATACCTACATACAAACCGGCCAACCCTTATGGGAAGGCCGGTGAAGTTATCTGGCAGGCCAGGAAGGACTCGAACCCTCAACAAACGGTTTTGGAGACCGCCGCTCTACCATTGGAGCTACTGGCCTAGAACGAACCCACCTAGCCTAGCGGGTCTCGCGATGTACCGTGTGCTTGTGGCACCATGGGCAGTACTTCTTCAACTCCATACGATCTGGGTTGTTGGACTTATTCTTGTCCGTAGTGTAATTACGACGCTTGCACTCAGTGCAGGCGAGAGTAACGAGTGTACGCATTGATCCTCCTGAACACGGTCACGAGATGTATTCTCGAAATGTGACGCGGTTGCTTAGGTTAGCACCCACTACCCAGAGATGTCAATACTTTTCTCTAATTACTCTAGGCGTTCACATATTTTTTCTCGACAAAAAACCCGGCGCGCAAAAAGCACGCCGGGCAAGTTAGCAACTTTAAAAGAAGTTACTCGATGACGGTGGAAACACGGCCATCGCCGACGGTGTGGCCACCCTCGCGGATAGCGAACTTCAGACCCTGCTCAAGAGCGATTGGGTGAATGAGCTCGCAGCCAACGGTGATGTGGTCGCCAGGCATAGCCATCTCTACCTTGCCACCGTTTGCATCGGTGAGCTCGTAGATGTCGCCGGTTACGTCAGTTGTACGGAAGTAGAACTGTGGACGGTAACCAGAGAAGAATGGGGTGTGACGGCCGCCCTCTTCCTTAGTAAGAACGTAAACCTCACCGGTGAACTTCTTGTGTGGAGTAACGGTACCAGGCTTGCAGAGAACCTGACCGCGCTCGATGTCCTCGCGCTTAACACCACGAAGAAGAATACCAACGTTGTCGCCAGCCTCGCAGAAGTCCATGGTCTTACGGAACATCTCAATGCCGGTAGCAACAGAGCTCTGAGTTGGCTTAATACCAACGATCTCGACTGGATCGTTAAGCTTGAGCTCACCACGCTCAACACGGCCGGTAGCAACGGTACCACGACCAGAAATGGTCATGACGTCCTCGATTGCCATCAGGAATGGCTTCTCGTTGTCACGAGCTGGTGTTGGGATGTAGGAGTCAACGGTGTGCATGAGCTCACGGATGGACTCAACCCACTTCTCCTCGCCGTTAAGAGCGCCGAGAGCGGAACCACGGATGATTGGAAGGTCATCACCTGGGAAGTCGTACTCGGAGAGAAGGTCACGGGTCTCCATCTCGACGAGGTCGATGAGCTCGTCATCGTCGACCATGTCGCACTTGTTCAGGAAGACGACGATGTAAGGAACGCCGACCTGACGTGCAAGAAGGATGTGCTCACGAGTCTGAGCCATAGGACCATCGGTTGCAGCAATAACGAGGATTGCGCCGTCCATCTGAGCTGCACCAGAAATCATGTTCTTGATGTAGTCTGCGTGGCCAGGGCAGTCGACGTGAGCGTAATGGCGCTCCCAAGTCTCGTACTCAACGTGAGCAACGGAAATGGTAATACCACGCTGACGCTCCTCTGGAGCCTTATCGATGTTCTCGAAGGCGGTATAGTCTGCCTTGCAGCCCTCGGTCTCAGAGAGAACCTTGGTGATTGCTGCGGTAAGGGTAGTCTTACCGTGGTCGACGTGACCAATGGTACCGATGTTTACGTGTGGCTTTGTGCGGTCAAACTTTTCCTTGGCCATTGCCAATCCTCCTTCTG
This sequence comes from uncultured Atopobium sp., assembly GCA_963507085.1. Taxonomy (GTDB): domain Bacteria; phylum Actinomycetota; class Coriobacteriia; order Coriobacteriales; family Atopobiaceae; genus Lancefieldella. Next base: position 16,284 of record CAUORV010000001.1, on the reverse strand, counting down.
GAACTAACCCTCGGGCTAGACCGTGGTGAAAAAACGTCTGTTTATACTCAACGGCGCAAATGTCTAGGACATGTACGCCGTAAAGAGTCTGGTACCGGCGACTGGATTCGAACCAGTGACGTCACGGGTATGAGCCGTGTGCTCTAACCAGCTGAGCTACGCCGGCATAAATGCCGCTTGAAAAATGGAGCCCGCGACCGGATTTGAACCGGTGACCTCTTCGTTACCAACGAAGTGCTCTACCTACTGAGCTACACGGGCGTGGTGGGGATACTTGGACTCGAACCAAGGAACCCAGAGGGAGCGGATTTACAGTCCGCCGCAGTTGCCGCTGTGCCATATCCCCAAATACCGTTTTCAAGCACTCTTGAAGTAATTGTGTGCGCTGTACCTTGCGATTTAACGCACGCAGGAAGTCTAGTTGAACTTCCAATTACCTCGTAAGCGGGAAAATATTACGATTGAATAAAATTCTTGTCAACGTAATCCACCCAACCGGGCGTATCTTATCAAATTTTTCCACAATTCCAAGCGATTTTCTCGCCAAATGGACACGGGCTTTAGCGGTTGTCTGTAAGAGCCATACGCGATACGTCGCGAATGCCCTAAAATTCGCACGAAAAAAGCCAGGCAATGCCTGGCTGAAAATTCAAGTGGTGCCGCCACCAGGCTTCGAACCCGGGACCTACTGATTACAAGTCAGTTGCTCTACCAGCTGAGCTATAGCGGCATCAAGTGCAGAGGATATTCTATAGACTTTTCTGGCTTTGGTCTAGTCTCAATTTCTGAGAAATTTTTCTCCACAAACTGCCCGATGCGGCTCATAGGAGCGCTTCCCTTTTGTAGGGGTGAACTTGGTGCAAATGTGCTGCCTGATGAAGTATGGTCAGCCTGAAAAGTGCATCATATCTGAGTAAATTTGCTCAGACATAGCGAGAAAAACCGGCAAAACACTCAGACTTGGCGCACTTTTCCGGCAAATCGTTCAGACTTGGCGAGAAAATCAGGCTCGATGAAAGCGCCCATGAAACCACGCTGGATCCAAAAGGTACGTCACGAAAGGCCTGCCTAAAAAGTGCAAAGAATCTGTATTTGAGCCACCGATTCTTTAACAAAATCAGGCAAATCCACAGATTCTTTGCTGTTATCAGGCAGAATTTACAGATTCTTTGCAGAAATTAGGCGCGCTGATCGCGCCCAGGCGCCGAACGTATTGGTGCGGTTGGGCTCATTGGCGCGTCAATCAAATCAGGTGCGGTCGGGCACGTTGACGCGTCGAGCGCGTAAGACGCTGGCCTGGCTACTTATCTGCCCAGGAGCTTCCAGAGTTTCTCGCGCTGTTCTGGAGAAATGCGGTCTTCAAGCGTCATGCGCGTACTGACCTGATCGCGACGCATCTCTTCGACAACGTTATCTGCCTGGGAAATCTCGTGGACCAGTGATGCGCTTGCAATGCGCGTGACCTCGCCGGGGCCAAAGCCGGCCGTAGCGCGGATGTCCCTGTCCGACGTGACCAGAAATACCTTGCGACCAGCCTCTCGAGCGTCCGTGACCAGGCGCTCGATGACGCTATCCGCAGACTCCCCAGTCTCGGAAAAAACCAGCTGCACGCCAGCGTGGATGCGCTCCGGGCGCTCGTCGTTTACGTTTCCTTTGCCGTCAAACACAATAACAGCCTCGTAGGTACTCTGCGCAAACGTGGCAACGTCAGAAATGAGCGCTAAACGGGCGCGATAAAATGGATCGGTGTTGAGGTGATAGGCTCTCTCAGCAGCGGTTTCTTGCGCAGAAGAGCCACGCTCATCCAGCAACTCCTCATAGCGAGGAGTCGCCAACATGACGTTATAGCCATCGACTACAAGCAGCGATTTTTTCTGAGCCATACCTTACGCTTCCTGGGCTTCCTGGACTTCTTACGCTTCCTGGGCTTCCTGAGCTTACGCTTCCTGGGTCCTGCGAAGCCACTCGTAGCACATGACCGTTGTTGCCTGAGCAACATTCAGGGATTCAACCTGGCCAAACTGAGGAAGTTTGCACGTAAAATCGCACTTCTCGAGCATAAGGCGAGAAATTCCTGAACCTTCAGAGCCCATGACAAGCGCAAGGCGACCTCCCATAGGAGCCTCCCACACGGACTGAGTGGCATGCTCGGTAGAACCACATGTCCAAAAACCTGCGGCTTTGAGCTCTTCGAGAGCGCGTGGCAGATTAGAAACCTGGGCGATTGGCAGGTGAAGCACAGCTCCTGCAGACGTCTTATATGCTCCAACGCCAACTCGGGCGGCGCGAGCGTTTGCAATGACAACACCAGCTGCGCCAACTACCTCGGCGCTTCTCACAATTGCACCAAAGTTTCCCTCGTCAGTGACGTGATCTAGGACCACAACCAGAGCGTTTTCTGAACCAGCGCGCTGGATGATTTCAGAGAGGTCAGCGTAAGCAAAAGGCAGCGTGCGGACAATAACGCCCTGGTGAGCGCCGTGACTTGAAAGTGAATCAAGTACGGGCTTTGCGACACGCTCGACAGGAATACCCTCCTGCTCAAGCTGACGTGCAAGAGCCTCAATCTCCTGGTCCTTCTGCCCGCTTGCGGCTTGTACCAGCGCATTCTTCAAAGGAATACCAACGGTCAGCGCCTCTGCTACTGCGCGACGACCCTCGATAAGATCAGTTGCAGGCTTCTTGTTACCGGGACGTCCAGCGTCAGCACCTCGCTGTCCACCAGCGCCTTTCTGTCCGCGAGTGCCCTGAGCTGCGCGTGCGCCTTGTGCAGAACGACCTCCCTTTGAACCCTGGCCATTCTTGGCACCAAAATAACCGCCCCAGTCGGCAGCCTTCTTGGAGCCACGACCCGCAGCTCCGCCACGACCTGCGGAGCCACTGCGACCGGAAGCACCGCGACCCGCAGAGCCGCCGCGACCAGCAACACCTTCAGAGCGAGTGTTTTTAGAGGTAGAACGCTGATTTCTTGCCATAGTTAGTCTGCCTTACGCTTAAGTCGAGCGCCAGCGGCGGTATCTTCGATCAAAAGTCCAAGCTCGGCAATGCCGTCTCTAATTTGATCAGCAACTGCCCAGTTCTTCTGGGAACGAGCCTCCTGACGAGCAGCAAGCAAAGCCTCTGCAGCCTCGTCAGCTGACGTGCCCTCATAGCCTGCTACCTGAGCGGCAAGCGCCACAAGCTCTTCTGGTAAATCAGAGGTAGAAGCCGCCTGAGTCAAATCAATTCCCAAAGCGCCCGTGAGCTCGCACAACATATCTGCTGCACGAAGAACAGGACTTGCGCCAACGTTCTGACCAACCTCTGCAAGATACGTATTTGCAGCAGTTACCAGCGCAAAGATGGCAGCAAGTGCTCCTGCGGTATTGAAATCGTCATCCATCTGAGCGTCAAACTCGCTCTGAGCTGTATTAATAGCCTCAGCAAGCGTGCAATCAGCATCGGAAAGTTCGTGCTGAGCAGAAGACTGCTTGAAAGCCCAGCGGAGATTTGCAACGCAGGTCTTCATGCGCTCAAGCGTACCAACGGTACCCTCAAGTCGCTCAAACGAGAAATCAAGTGGCGCACGATAGTGCGTTTGAAGCATCAAAAGTCTTACTGCATCTGCAGGGTACTTGTCCAAAACTTCCTTGAGTGTGTAGAAGTTGCCCAAAGACTTGGACATCTTCTCGCCATCAACGCGAAGCATTCCGGTGTGCATCCAATAATTGGCGAGAGGACCGTGCCAGGCGCAAGATGCCTGCGCGGTCTCGTTCTCATGATGAGGGAATACCAGATCAGAGCCACCACCGTGAATGTCAATTGGAGTACCCAGGTAGCGATGAATCATTGCGCAGCACTCACTGTGCCAACCTGGACGACCTTCTCCCCAAGGGCTTGGCCAGCTAGGCTCACCAGGCTTAGCAGCCTTCCAGAGCGCAAAGTCAAATGGGTCGCGTTTCTCGTCATTAACCTCAACGCGCTCACCTGCGCGAAGCTGATCAAGATCGCGACCAGAAAGAACACCATAGCCGTGGTCAGAACGAACCGAGAAGTACACGTCGCCCGAAGGCACCGCGTAAGCGTGACCCTGTTCAATCAAAGATTGAATCATCTGAAGCATGGCTTCAATCTCGTGCGTTGCGCGAGGACGAATATCTGGATCAAGAATATTAAAGCGATGCATCTGCTCGATAAACGCCTGAGAAAACTCTTCAGAAACCTCTTGAGCAGTCCTTCCCTGCTCAATTGCGCGCTGAATAATCTTGTCGTCAACATCGGTCAGATTCTGGGCAAAGGTGACCTCATAACCCTTGTGCATCAGATAACGGCGAATAACGTCAAACGAGAGGAAGGTACGGGCGTTTCCGATGTGAATCTGATCGTAAACCGTAGGACCGCACACGTACATGCGGATTTTGCCCTCATCGATTGGCTTGAACTCTTCTTTTTTATGCGTCTGAGTGTTATAGACAAGCATGCATACTCCTCGCAACCATTGTGTATTGGTGTAAGTATAAACGGTTTGTGGAAAACCTTTAAGTTCCATACCCTACTAATCAAGATTCAATTTTGTAACCGTTTGCGGATTAGTACTGGATTGTTTTTTTTGTTTTATTAAACTTGATGAACAAAAATTTAAAGAATTTATATTTGAATCAAAACTGCAAAGAACTAGAAGACAAGAAATCTTACTCTTAACAACTTCAGAAGGTGATTCGAATGAGTAAGTTTTTTAACATTATCCGCTACTGTATATCTACCATTCTGGATAAGGGCAGTCTTGCGATTTTTCTCTTTCTGTCATTCTTTGTCACAGCGCTTATGGTGATCCAACCTCTTCTTGTTGGATTTGTAATTAATCTTTTTATTTCAGGAACAACTTGGAGCGAGATACTTTTCTATTGCGCTGTAGTTGCCGCACTAGGAATCCTTATTGCCGGCTGTTCCTATCTTGCTAAAACACGCTATTGTCAGTTACAAATTGATTCTTCGTTTACTATTGAGCGACAGCTGATTGACAAGATTCAACACGCCGATTCATCGTTTTTCTCGTCATATGATTCTGGACATTACCGTCAGACAGTAAATAACGATTCTAATGACGTTTCGATTTTTATACTTACACAATGTGTGAGCTTTGTAACAACTACGGTCTCCGTCTTAGCCACGCTGGCAATTATTTTATATCTGAACCCATTAACCGCTCTTATAACAGTTGTTCTGTTGTTGGTGAGTTTTATTATCTATAAGCAAATCCAAGCTGCGGCCTATAAAAGATATAGGGAATCCAAAGAACTGAGATCACAGTATGGATCTATTGAGCTCTCCCAATTCACAGACGTAGATTTTATCAGGCGCCATTCTCTCTTTGAGCGTTTCTTTAATCAGCATTATGCCGTTAATCAAAAAATTCGTAGTGCCATTCATGAGCAGTACAAACTGGAATTTGGCGTACAGGAATTAAACAATGCTGTAATTGCCGTATTCCAAGCCATTGTCTTTGTTACCTGTGCCTATCAAATTTTCCTTGGAGCACTACAGCCTGGCTATATTGCAACCATTTCAAGCTATTTTGTATCGCTCTTAGGTTCTATTACGCTTCTTATGGAATTTGGCATGGCTTATCAGAGTATTACGGTAAGTCTTGATCGAATTGAGCAGATTCTTGATTTACCTCAAGAATCCATTGGTAACATCATTCCATCAGAGAACGTCAATCAAATTACCTGCACAAACGTATCTTTTTCTTATCCACATACAAATAAAGTGCTGATGAACAACTTGTCTTGTAGTTTTGCGAAGGGAAATATATACGCTATTACCGGTGGAAACGGAACAGGCAAATCTACATTTTTGAAACTCATTAACGGAGAGTGGTCTTCTCACCTATCGGGCAATATTGCCATTAATGAGGACTTGCTAGCTCAAATTAATCAGTATGAACTCCGAAAAAATACTCTTGGATTTACCGAACAAGAGCCAAGCATTGTTGACGATACGGTAAGAAATAATCTGACCCTACTCTGCAAAAAGCAACCAACAGATGAAGAGATAATCAGCTATATCAAGCTATTCAATCTGGAAAAATTGCTGCTTGGTGATGATCAAAATCTTGACGTTCGCCTGGGTGAACGAAGCTCTGCTATCTCTGGTGGAGAAAAGCAAAAGATTGCAATTATCCGCATGATGCTTATGAATCCAAGTGTTATGTTGCTTGATGAGCCAACTTCTGCATTAGATCAAAACAGTGTTGATGTCCTTCTTAATCTTCTCAAGAAGGTCAAGCAGGACCACATAATACTGCTCATATCTCATGACCCTAAAGTGGTGGAGGCAGCCGACCATATCGTAGAGCTGTAATTTATTGCGCGGTGTGTCCCAGCAGTACAACTGCCCAGGCAGCAATACCTTCTTGGTTGCCCACAAAGCCAAGGCCTTCGGTAGTGGTAGCTTTTACGCCAACTTTATCTGGCGAAACACCCATGACCTCTGCCATGCGGTTTCTCATAGCATCGCGATGAGGAAGCAACTTAGGCGCCTGAGCTGCAACGGTGCAATCACAATCCAGAAGCTCAAAGCCCTTATCACGAACAAGCTGCATAACATGGGACAGAAGTACCATAGAATCAGCGCCCTCATAAGCGGGATCTGTATCGGGAAAAAGCTGACCAATGTCGCCGGCGCGCATGGCTCCTAGCAGGGCATCCATAAGCGCATGAGCTAAAACATCAGCATCGGAGTGGCCGAGAAGACCTTTGGTGTGCTCAATTTTGACGCCACCTAAGATAAGATCTCTGCCCTCTACCAGGCGATGAACATCGTATCCGTGGCCAATTTTAAGCTCTGGCATGATCACTCTACAGCCCCACTTCCGGTTGCGCCTTCTACCAGGCGACGGCTGAGCGTAGCCTCAACAATTGCAAGGTCAGACGGGTACGTGACCTTCACGTTTTCTCGTTGCGACTCAACGCACAACACCGTAAGACCTAGTCGCTCAACTAACGACGAGTCATCGGTTCCCTGGTAACCTTCCTGGCGAGCTACTTCGTGGGCTTCAAGAAGTGTGCGTGTCTTGAACACCTGAGGGGTCTGAGCAGCCCAGAACGTTGAGCGGTCAGGCGTATCTACAATGGTTGCACCATCTACGCGCTTCAGCGTATCAGTTGCGCGGTGAGCCAAAATTGCTCCCGCGATCTTAGGCGACTTGCGAACCGTGCTAATGACCTGCTCAATTGTTTCTACTTCAATGAGCGGACGAACCGCATCATGAACAGAAACAAAATCATATCCAGCGGGCACTACCTGGAGCGCGTTGTAAACTGATTCCTGTCTGGTAGCACCAGACGTTGCAAAGTGCACGGGCTTGTGAAGCACAAGCTTACCCAAAACACTCTCTTGAACTGCAGCGCGTTTCTCGTCAGAGCAAGCAATCACAATGTGAGCCACGCTTGGCGCGTGATCAAACGCAAGGATTGACCAGCTCATCAACGGAAGACCACAAACAGAAATAAACTGCTTACCGTCAGGATATCCAAAGCGCTCGCCAATGCCGCCAGCCACAATGACGGCCACGGTATCGGCTTTTGCTCCATGAGTTGTGAGGCGAGAAGGACGTGGCTTTGACACGACCTTTGCACAGGTGCTGCTTGCAGCCATTATTCTGACTTACCCCACATTCTGCGGAGACTGTTAGCAAGTGCACCGGGGTTCTCGACACCCAGAGATTTGAGGCTGGATGTATCGTTTTCTGCAACGTGAAGCAGCTGCTGCAGGTTATCGTAGGCGTCAACAATTCTGGCCGCAATCTCATCGTTGACCACGTGAACGCGGGAAAGCGTGCGCAGGCCCAGAGGCTCCATGGACGCATCTTCTCCGCGGCCATCGGAGTAGCCAAGAATCTGGCCGACACTTTCTGCAGAGCGGAGCTCAGTGTTTGCTGTCTCGTGGAAGCGGCGGCGAATGGCGCGCGCCTCTTCAGCGGAAGAATCTACAGCGTAGTCGCGAATCATCAGGTTATAAGCCTCGTCGATACCGCCCAAATATTCCTCGCGCTGCATAGCGGTGGTTTTGCCCTCGCTACCGAGCTCCAAAAGACAAGAATCAAGCTGGTCAGCAGCGCTGAAAAGAACCTCAAAGAGGTAGAAAATGCCTGCTACATCACCAAGAGTGACGTAGTTATCAAGCTCAAGAGCAGTCAGGCGTAAAAGCGCACGATCAAGTTGCTGGCGCGTATTTTGCATGGCAACCGAAAGCTGGTTGACGGTAGACATAATGGCTGGTACTGACTTCAGCGGAATAACGTGACCATCAACGTAGACGGTAATCAACGAACGGCGAGAAGACACTGCAATCACAATTGCCTTGGTGAGCAAGCTCATGCGAGCGGCAGTACGGTGGCGAGTGCCTGTTTCTGCAGTTGGAAGCGTTGCATCAGGATTGAGGTGGAAGTTGGCGCGCAGAATTCTGGTGAGGTCTTTGTCCACCACCACAGCGCCATCCATCTTGCAGAGCTCAAACAATCGATTTGCTGTGAAAGAAACATCAAGTTTGAAACCATCTCCGCCCGCAGCAAGGACGTTTTCTGTATCTCCCACGCAAATGAGAGCGCCCAAGCGGCCAGCGATAATCATGTCCAGCGCCACGCGGAGTGCCGTACCAGGAGCAGTCATCTTTAGAGCTGTGGCAATGCGGTCCTCATTTTCTGTTGCATTTGGATCAAGTTGCGTTGGCTCCATGGCTCTCCCTCAATGACTTGCAGCTTACAGGCTGTGTTTTGCATTTCTTGTACGTTTATGGCTTCAATTTGTTTCAACGTTTCAAGTATACGGTTTTGTTGCCGGCGCGTGTAGTGACGGTTTAGAGAAGACGGGTGCCTGGGTGCCTCGCGGTCTGCTCGACGGGCGCTGGGTGGCCTGCTCGACGGGTGGATGGGCGGCCTGCTCGACGGGTTTCTCGCCAGGTGAACTGCGCGTGTGAGCTCGATACAAAAAGACCCGAGGCAAAACCTCGGGTCAGAACTTGCTTACTCAGCGGAGGACATCAGGTCGGACGAGCCGCCTGCACTACCCTGCGGCAGCGAGGATGGACCCATGCTGACATCCATCTGGTCAAGCTGCGCCATGGTCTCTTTCTTGCGAGGCTCAGGGATAACGCCCGTGGTCTTGGCGAACACAAGCTTCTTGCCCTCAGCGTCAACGTCAACAGCAACAATGTCGCCTGCAGTCCACTGACCAGAGAGAAGCTCCTCAGACAGTGGATCTTCAATCATCGACTGAATGGTGCGACGCAGTGGGCGAGCACCGTAGACAGGATCGGTGCCGTCTTTGGCAATCAGGTCCTTTGCTGCCTCGGTGAGCTCAATAGACATTCCATTGGCAATCAGGCGATCGCGCAGATCAAGAACCATGAGGTCAACAATGCCACGAAGCTGCTCGGTAGAGAGCGACTTGAAGACAACAATCTCATCCACGCGGTTCAAGAACTCAGGACGGAATCCACGCTTAAGCTCAGACATAACACGGCTGGTAATCTCTTTGTCGGAGAGACCCTTAGAACCCTCTGACGAGAAGCCCATAGTGTTGGTGCGGGCAATCTCGCGAGCACCAATGTTGGAGGTCATGATGACAACCGTGTTGGAGAAGTCCACGTGACGGCCTTGACCATCAGTCAAGCGGCCCTCGTCCAGAATCTGCAGCAAGATGTTGAAGACGTCTGGATGTGCCTTCTCAATCTCATCAAAGAGCAGGACAGAGTACGGACGACGACGAACAGCCTTAGTGAGCTCGCCGCCCTCATCGTAGCCAACATATCCTGGAGGTGCACCGACCAGCTTGGCCACGGTGTGGCGCTCCATGTACTCGGACATATCATACGAAAGCAGGGCATCTTCGGAGCCAAACAGGAACTCTGCCAGGGCTTTTGCAAGCTCAGTCTTACCTACGCCGGAAGGTCCCAAGAAGATGAAGGAGCCACCAGGACGCTTAGGATCCTTAAGAGGACTGCGGCTTCTGCGGATTGCCTTTGCAACCTTAACAACAGCCTCGTCCTGACCAACAACGCGCTGGTGAAGTATGTCTTCTGTACGAAGTAGCCTTGAAGCCTCAGTCTCGGTGAGGTTGGAAACAGGAACACCGGTGATGCCAGAGACAACCTTTGCAATATCGTCCTCGTCAACGGTAACGATGTTCTTGTCCAGCTGCTCACGCCACTCAGTCTCCAGGCGATCCCTCTCTGCTACCAGAGACTTCTCCTGGTCACGCAGACGAGCTGCTTGCTCAAACTCCTGAGCGCTTGCTGCCTCAGACTTCTGGGTGCGAACGCGGAGAAGATCTGCGTCTACCTGGGCAATCTCTGGTGGAAGGCTCATCTTGTGGATGCGTGCGCGAGCGCCAGCCTCATCGAGGACGTCAATGGCCTTGTCTGGCAAGAAACGGTCCTGGATGTAGCGGCTAGAAAGCGCAACAGCAGCCTTGATGGCAGCTTCAGTGTAGTGGACGTGATGGTGCTTCTCGTAGCGATCTTGAAGACCGTGGATGATAGAAATGGTGTCGTCGTTGTTTGGCTCGCCGATGTTGACTGGCTGGAAACGCCTCTCAAATGCGGCGTCCTTCTCGACATGTTTACGGTACTCTTCTGCCGTAGTTGCGCCGATGACCTGGATTTCTCCACGAGACAGCGGTGGCTTTAAGATGGATGCGGCATCGATGGAACCCTCTGCGGAGCCGGCGCCAATGACGGTGTGAATCTCGTCGATGAAGAGGATGTCGTTCTTGGATTTCTCCAGCTCAGCAACAACCTTCTTCATGCGGTCCTCAAACTCACCGCGATACTTAGAACCAGCTACCAGACTTGCCAGGTCAAGCGTCCAAACCTGCTTTCCGCGCAGGATATCAGGAACATTGCCAGAAGCAATGAGCTGAGCCAGGCCCTCAACAATGGCAGTCTTGCCAACACCAGGATCGCCCAGGATAAGTGGGTTGTTCTTCTGGCGACGTGCAAGAACCTGCATGACACGCTCAATCTCGCGGTCACGACCAATGACGGGGTCAAGCTTTTTATCTGCGGCAAGCTTGGTAAGGTTGCGGCCAAACTGCTCCAGCATAGAAGCATCGTCGTTTGCGTTAGGACGCATCTGACCAGCGCCTACAGGCATGCCAAAGATGCCACCCTCAATGCGAGGCTCTGCCATACGAGGGCCAGCAGGTGCATCATCTGGAGTCTGAGTAACCAGCTCATCAACGGCGTTTCTTACCGCGTCGCCCGAGACACCCATGGTACGCAGGGCATCCATAGCGCGACCATTACCCTCGGACACAATGCCCAAAAGCAGGTGCTCTGTTGCGATATAGCTTTGACCGTGGGTCATAGTTTCTCTGTACGCGTCCTCAAGCACGCGTTTTGCGCGAGGAGTAAACGGAATGTGGCCGCCAGGAATAGGGTCTCCTGCGCCCGTGGTGAGCTCTTTTACGGTTGCCAGAGCCTCGTCATACGAGACCTCCAGCTTAGCCAGAGCTTGAGCAGCAATGCCCTCCCCCTCTTTGATGAGAGCAAGTAGCAGGTGCTCGGTACCAACATACATCTGGCCAAGACCGCGAGCCTCGTCCTGAGCCAGGCTCATGACTTTACGCGCTCTGTCAGTGAATTTATCAAACATGTGCTGAAACCTCTCAAAACTCTCTATATATTTCTGATTTATACCCATCAGAAGGCTCTGCAAACATACGACTCGCGTTGGATTTTTCTCCTCCGTACGAACCACACAAACGTCGGGCGAGAAACCCGTGCTGCCGAGAAGACCGCGTTGCCGCACACAAAAAGCCCGGTACCTGCAACAAGCGGATACCGGGCTGATGCGTTTATGCGCTGCGCCTAGGCAGCTAAAGTTCCAAGCTCCTAGCGCTTCTCGGGCTTGAGCTGTGGGAAAAGAAGGACGTCGCGGATAGAAGGCTGATCGCAGAAGAGCATCATCATGCGGTCGATGCCGTAGCCGATGCCGCCCGCTGGTGGCATACCGTACTCAAGTGCGCGGATGAAGTCGTAATCGTACTCCATGGCCTCTTCGTCACCCTGGCGCTTGGCCTCCATCTGGGCGGCAAAGCGCTCTTCCTGGTCAACAGGGTCGTTGAGCTCGGAGTATGCATTTGCGTACTCGGCGCCGCAAATAATGAGCTCAAAGCGGTCGGTCAGACGAGGGTCGTCTGCCTTGCGCTTGGTGAGTGGAGAAACCTCTGCAGGATAATCGCAGACAAAGGTTGGGTTTACGATGCTCTTCTCGCCAAGCTCGTCGTAGATCTCAAACAGCAGCTTGCCAGCCTGCCACTCTGGGTTCCACTCAATCTCGTAGCGGTCCAGGACTGCGCGGAGTTTCTCGACAGGGGTGTCAATGGAGAGCTCCTCGCCGGTGACCTCGGACGCAATCTCTGCCAGGGATGCGACGCGCCAGTTGCCGGAAAGGTCAACCTCGGTGCCCTGGTAGGTGATGACCTCGTGGCCCTCCTCGCAGCCGCAAGCTTTGCGGGCAATCTCCTGGAAGAGGTTCTGGGACAGCTCACGCATGCCGGCCAGGTCAGAGTAGGCGGCGTATGCCTCCATGGAAGTGAACTCTGGGTTGTGCGTGAGGTCGGTGCCCTCGTTTCTGAACTGGCGACCAAGCTCGTAGACGCGCTCAAGACCGCCGACAAGCAGGCGCTTGAGCGGGAGCTCGGTTGCAATACGCAGGTAGTTCTCGGTGTTCAAAGCGTTGTAGTGCGTGATAAATGGCTTCGCGTTTGCGCCGCCAAGAATCTCCTGGAGAACAGGGGTCTCAACCTCCATGTAGCCGTCCGCCTCCATGAACTGGCGGATAATGGAGATGATCTGGGAACGCTTGCGGAATACGTCGCGGACCTCGGGATTCATAATGAGGTCAACGTAGCGCTGGCGATAACGAACCTCGCGGTCGGTGAGGCCGTGGAACTTCTCAGGTAGAGGACGCAGAGACTTGGAGAGGACCTCCAGCGAGGTGACTGCCAGGGAAAGCTGGCCGCGGCGCGTGCGCATGATAGCGCCGGTTGCGCCGATGATGTCACCAAGGTCGAGAAGACCCAGGAGCTCCCAGTTCTTCTCGTCAAGGTTGTTGATGCGACAGAAAAGCTGAATCTGGCCGGTATAGTCCTCTACCACGACAAACGCGATCTTGCCCTGGTTGCGGATGGCGCGGACGCGGCCGGCCACGGAATAGACTTCCTCGCCAGTCTGGCCATCCTCGAGGTCAGCGTAGCGTTCCTCCAGCTCAGCGACGTGAGCGGTGACAGTTGACTTGATTGGGTATGGGTCAACGCCGGCGTCAAGCAGTGCCTGGCGACGAGCTTTGCGCTGGGCGCGCTCGTCGTTGATGGAAGCCTCTGGGGTGGCTTCGGTTGCGTCGGCGCCGGTTGCAGCAGCGTTCTCTGCGCTGGTTGCGGCAGCGTTCTCTGCGGCGACCGAGCTACCAGCGATGTTGTTCTCTACTTCGGACATGTATCCTCCACGTAAAAACGCCCCGCGCCAGACAGACACGGGGCGACCAAAAATCTTTTGTGCCAGTCTAGCGAGTAATAGAGGTAATGGTGTACTTCTTCACCTTGCCATTTGGCGTGGTGAATTCAACCTCGTCGCCCTTCTTGTGACCAATAAGAGCCTCGCCAGCTGGGGACTCGTTAGAGATCTTGTGCTCAAGGGAGTTAGTCTCAGTAGTACCAACAATTACATACTTAGTTGTCTTGCCTTTTGCATCAGCAAGCTCAACGGTTGTACCAATTGCAACGGTAACATTGCGCTTACTGCCGCCCTCGACAACCTTTGCGACAGAGAGAATCTGACGAATCTCGTTGATGCGGGACTCGTTGTGAGACTGCTCTTCTTTTGCTGCGTCATACTCGGAGTTCTCAGAAAGGTCACCAAAACCACGAGCCTCTTTGATGCGCTCAACAATCTCGTCGTGCTTCTCGCCCTCACGATAAGCCAGCTCATCGACAAGCTTCTGACGGCCTTCTGGGGTAAGTACAATCTCTTTAGTAGTGTCCATCGTGTTCTTTCTGTTGATGGGTCAGTCGGTCTATACGCGTGAGATGGGGCTACTCAGCCTTTTTGGACTCTTCGTCCTCAACAACCTCAGCCTCTGGCTCCTTGGCTTCTTCCTTGGTCTCAGACTCCATGCCCTCGCGAACGCTCTTGACGGTCTCGCCGACAGCCTTGCCGAGCTTTGGAAGGTTCTTAGGTCCAAAGAGGACCATAACAATGACAACAATAATCAGAAGCTCAGGAATACCAAGTCCTAAAATCATATAAACCCCCAGAAAATCTTTTCCTGTAAAAGCGTTCAGAAAAAACGCCGTATCGGCTAGTATAACCGAGGGAAACCTTACTAACAAGGAATTAACATGGTCTTACATGATTTTTGGACATTTTTTATCTGGTCGACCGTAGCGGGGCTTGCCGTTATTGGCATTTACCAGCTATTTCTGTTAATTCTGCGCGCTCGAGGCGTTTTTGTGACGCGTACAAAATTTGGCCTCACGATGATTTTTGACTCCGAGGACGCCGACGGTACGCCCATCAGGTTGCTCAACGTTAACGGTACGTTCCAGTCCGTGAGCTATATTGCGTCTGAGCTGCGCTTTGAACTTTGCATTCACTATCACCGCATGATGGCGCAGCTTATCCAGCAGGTGGCTCCGCAGGGTCGCGTTGTGATTCTGGGCGGCGGAGGTTTCTCGCTGCCAAAGTACCTGGCCACGCACATGAGAGGCGCTACCATTGAGGCGATTGAGATTGATCCAAAGATTGTTTCGCTTGCGCGCGAGCATTTCTTTTTGGACGAAGCTCAAGCTGCGGCTTCAAGCGAGCTGCGTGTTATCGAAGATGATGCTTGGAGGGTGTTGCAAGACGCAGAAGCCGGCAGCATTGACGTGCTGGTAAACGAAGTGTTTGCTGGTCGGAAGTCGCTTGGACCTCTGGGAACAGCGGCTGGCGCGCAAGTGGTTAAAGAAAAACTTGCAGCTGGCGGAGTATATCTGGCCGATGTTCGCTGTCCACTAGAAGGCCGTGGATCTGCGCTGCTTTCGCAGGTCGCAGACGTGTTTGCGCACGAGTTTGCGCACGTCGCGTATGTGCCCGAGTGGCCTGATACTCCTAAAACACCAGGCAACAATCTCTTAATTGCAACTGATGCGGATATTGCGCTTCCTGGAGGTGCTGTTGTAGTGAAATAACGTCGCTTTGAGGGCCGACCACTATCCAATTGACCGAGCGACATCCAATCACCCGAGAAAATTGCATATTCCACCTTATTTATGCGGAGTTTTGTATCAACAATTTGACTCACCAAAATTAGACCCCTCTTTTGGGTAAAAAATCCGTTTAGTTGGAAGTCAAATCGCAATCACGGAAATTCCTAACTTGCGTTTGCGCAGGTGACAAAAAGTGTCCATATTTTGCTATTTTTATCCGTAACAAAACCGCAGTTAAATGGCTTGCATAAAAACTAGTCGCTACTGCATATTCCAACTAAACGTATTTTTTACCACCTGCATGACAAGCGCTCAGCAAAACCGCAGTTGGCATTAATTCTGTCTTACATTTCTCCGTTAAAACGATTCTTGCAAAAGGATTAGAAAACATCACCTTGGGATTTGAAAACATCACCTTGTCAGTTTGACCAAATATATATATGCACAGGTGAACATATATGTTTAGCAAGAAAATTTTTCAAAAAAAGAAGGGGATTTCTTCTAATTCTCGTAAATACGTAACAGAATATGGGTATTGTTATCGCAGATAGAAAACATATTCTATCTGCGCCAAATACGGCAATTATTAAAGCTGATGCGCTAAGGAGGCATCATGAAGACGGGTTTTGAACTACTGAATGATCCATTTTTGAACAAGGGAACCGCTTTTACGCAGGAGGAGCGTCAGAAGTATGGCCTGGTAGGACTTCTACCTCCAAACATTCAGACTATCGAGGAGCAAGCTGAGCAGGCATACGTGCTTTTCCAGCAATATCCTGACCTCGAGACAAAGCGTCACTATCTCATGAGGCTTTTCTCCGAGAACCGCACGCTGTTCTACAACCTGTTCTCTAAGCATGTTGAAGAGTTCATGCCTATCGTCTACGATCCAACCATCGCACCAGATATTGAGCAGTACTCCCAGCGCTATGTCGATCCACAGTATGCATGCTTCCTGTCAGTTGATCGTCCTGAGGACCTTGAAACCTCACTGAAGAACGCAGCCGCAGGTAGAGACATTGACCTGATTGTTGTCACCGACGAAGAGGCAATT